>JAJRQS010000102.1 GCA_024280135.1 Bacteroidota bacterium
CATTGTTCTTGGTTTTTAAAAGTTTAGATTTTGAGCATGTTGTTATTAGTGGTTCTTGGTGACTTGTAGTGGGTTTTATGAGTATAAATTCATGAGGATGGTTGAAAAGAAGTAATCAAGCGTACACGACGTGTATGTGCCCCGCTGGCGGGGCCAAATTTGGCAGATAGTATGAATCGAAGGAATAATCAACCATCAAATTTGGGGGTGGACTATTGTTCTTGGTTATCAAAAAATCTTGTACTTTTGAGGTTAAATACAAATTATGAAAATTACGTCCTTTCTTCTACTGCTATCTTTATTACTAGCGGGTTGTTCTTCTTTCAATGCTGAGGAGGTCGCAACAGATATATGTAAGTGCAATACCAATCTGGTGAAAATCAATGAAGAAATCAAGAATAGTGTAAATGCTACTTCAAATAAAGACGTAATGGCGCTCTTTGTGGAAGCAGGAAAAGTGCACGAACAAACAAAAAAATGCATTTTAAGCCTCTCAAATCAGCATGGCATTTTAACGCAGAAACAGTATGATGCGATATTGGTTAAATTAGGGGAGAACTGCAAGGAGGCAATAGAACCTTTTCAAAAAAGCGGTTGGTATCAGCCAGCAGAATAAGAAGCAATTTTGTTCTTTAGGGCATATTTGTAGCAATCTTGGCTAGGTAATAATTCCAAAATAATGCTCAAAGGATTGGTAAATGAGCGGATCTATAGAGTTGATTTTCCTGCAAAGCCCTTTTTTTTCCTTTTCCCTATGAACATTGAGAAAAAAGACTTATCTTTGCACTCCATTTTAAAACATAAACGCAGATATGCTAATCATTGACGTAAAATCTAACGAATCTATCTCTCAAGCACTTAAACGCTACAAGAGAAAATACCGTTCAACAAAGATAATCAAGGAATTACGTGCTCGTAAAGAGTATGTAAAACCGACTACTAAAAGACGTAAGCAAAAGCTTAAAGCTGCTTATATCAACGAGAAGTATGGTACGCATGTATAACATTCGTCACCTTTCGTAAAAAAAGCCTCTTTTTTGATTACAAAAAAGAGGCTTTTTCTGTTGAAGCACTATTCTATCATATAAATCAACCTAAATGAAATATCTTTTAAGCCTTATTGCTCTTGCAGCTACATTTTTGCTCTTTTCGTGTTCAAACGATGCAAAGCCTAAAGTGGTGAATCAAGAACAGGCTCCAGTTACGACGGTAAAACCAGCCTCTTTGACAGAAGCTGAAGTAGTTAAATTTACTGAAAAGGGAAAATCCATTGCGAAAGCTTCCTTTATGACTCTTGCAGGAAATATGAAAAAAGCAATGAAAGCAGGCGGACCACCAAATGCGATTAAATTTTGTAGCATGAAAGCAATGGCGTTAACGGATAGCCTTAGTAAGGCCCATCATGCCACCATTCGTAGAACTTCAGATAAGCTACGAAACCCAGCAAATCAGCCTTCTGCTCTTGAAGCGAAGCAATTAGAAGCTTACGCAAATGCTATCAATAATAAGCAACCGCTAAAACCTCAGGTAAGTTTGGATAAAGACAATAAAGTCCTTTTCATGGCACCAATCACCATAGCCAAGCCCGTTTGCTTAAAATGTCATGGTATAGTGGGAGAATCCGTGGCTAAGGAACACTTGGCAATTATTCAAAAACAATATCCTACGGATAAAGCCATTGGCTATAAAGAAGGAGAATTAAGAGGAATGTGGAGTATTAAATTTGATAGATAGTTTTGCTTCCTTTGGTCGCGTTTATTTGCTCCCTTTGGTCGCGTTTATATGCTCCCTTCGGTCGCGTTTATATGCTCCTTCGGTCGCGTTTAAGTGCTCCCTTCGGTCGCGTTTATATGCTCCTTCGGTCGCGTTTATTTGCTCCCTTTGGTCGCGTTTATTTGCTCCCTTCGGTCGCGTTTATGCTCCTTTATCGCGTTTAGGATAGGTTCATAAAGAGCAACAAAGCCTACACGCCGCATATATCCCTGCTAGGGATGGAATTTGGATAGAACTATATCTAAACACACTTGCAACACCTTTACCCCAGTTTATTGCTAGATTTTAACTAACTTTGGCTTATAATAAAATAACTATGAGCAAAGAAGAGAAGTTTATGAGGGAAGCCATTCGCCTTTCGATTGAAAATGTGAATTATGGCAATGGTGGTCCTTTCGGGGCAGTGATTGTAAAAGATGGTAAAATAATCGCCAGAGGCGTTAATAATGTGACGAAAAACAATGATCCTACGGCACATGCAGAGGTCGATGCGATTCGAAAAGCCTGTAAAGAGTTAGGCACTTTCCAATTAGATGGGTGTGAATTATACACCAGTTGCGAACCTTGCCCGATGTGTTTGGGAGCAATCTACTGGGCGCGACCAGATAAGTTGTATTATGCCAACACCAAACAGGATGCTGCCAATATTGATTTTGATGACGATTTTATTTATCAAGAATTAAAATTAGATTATGCCGATAGAAAAATGACCACTGTTCAGCTTTTGCGCGACGAAGCTTTGGAGGCATTTAAGCTGTGGTCTGATAGTAATGATAAAGTTGAGTATTAATAATAATTAAAATAAGTATTTTGAATATTAAAATCATTTCGGCAGGTGCGGGTAGCGGAAAAACGTATCGCTTGACCCAAGAGTTGGTTAAATCGATTCGGGAAGGGACTCGCCCTGAAGGGATAATTGCTACGACTTTTACCAATAAAGCTGCGGCAGAATTAAAAGAAAGGGTCACGATTAAGCTTTTGGAAGAAGGTTTATTAGAAGAGGCTCAAGGTTTTAATAATGCTTTGATTGGGACTGTACATGGGATTGGTGTTCAATTGTTGAAGCGTTTTGCTTTTGTTGCTGGGGTTTCCCCAAAAGTTGATATTTTACCAGACGATGAGCACCAAAGTATTTTTAATAAATCTTTGGTTAGTATTTTGTCGGAAGACAGAATAGAAACGATGGAATCATTAGTAAGAAAGTTTGATTTGGTAAATGATAGGTCGAATTATGACTGGCGTAGTGATGTGAGGCGGATTGCAGATTTGGCAAGAATTAATGATTTTACGGAAGAGGACTTGCAATATAGTAAAGAGCAATCTTTGGCGCAATTATTCCAGTTTTTGGGTGAGGTAGAGCCAGATGGAAATGTCTTAGAACAAAATCTCCTTTCGGAAATAAAGCTGACCAGAACGGCATTGCAGAATAAAACCGATGATGCAACAAAGGTTACCCAAGGAGGTGTCGCTACCTTAAATGCTATTGAAAAAAGATATGCAGTTTCTGGAGAATTCAAATGGCATGATTGGGTGGCATTGAGCTCTTTAAAAGTTTCTAAAAAAAGTGAAGACTTAGTTGAAGGGCTTTGGCGTGCTGCAGGTCGGGTAGATAATCACCCACAATTGAGGCAGGATATAGAGACTTTTGTTGGGTTGGTATTTGAAATGGCGATTGATGCGATTGATGCTTATGCGGATTATAAAAAGCGCAGAGGGTTGATTGACTATGGTGATATGGAAACACATATCCGAGAGTTATTGAAGAATGAAGAGGTCGCTTCCGTCATGTCAGAAGAGATTGATTTATTAATGGTAGATGAGTTTCAAGACACAAGCCCGATTCAATTAGATATATTTTGGAAACTCGCAAATCTGGTCAAATCATCCATTTGGGTGGGCGATCCCAAGCAAGCCATTTATTCCTTTAGAGGGGCTGAGCCCGCTTTGATGGAAGGAATTGTATCCATTACGGGAGGAATAAAAAAAGAAAATATTTTGCCTTATTCTTGGCGTTCAAGAGAGGATTTGGTTGATTTTTCTAATGTCATTTTTACA
>JAJRQS010000103.1 GCA_024280135.1 Bacteroidota bacterium
CCATATCGTTGTATCGCTGATGCAAAATCAAGATATACAGCTTTACCCGTTGCATTCACTCCTCCACCTGCATCACAAGCCATCTTGGCAGCTCTAGACGCTACATCTCTAGGAACTAAGTTTCCAAAAGCAGGGTATCTTCTTTCCAAATAATAATCTCTATCCTCTTCTGGGATATCCGTTGGTTTTTTCTTACCTTCACGAATGGCTAGGACATCTGCTTCATGCTTGGGTACCCATATCCGTCCATCGTTCCGTAAGGACTCAGACATCAATGTCAGCTTTGACTGATAATCCCCTGACTGTGGAATACAAGTCGGGTGAATTTGTACATAACAAGGATTAGCAAAATAGGCACCTTTTTTAGCCGCTCTCCAAGCAGCAGTAACATTAGATGCCATTGCATTTGTCGAAAGATAGTATAGATTGCCGTATCCACCAGTAGCCAAAACAACCGTATGGGCTGCATGTCTTTCTAATTCTCCAGTCAATAGATTACGGGCAATGATACCTCGCGCTTTGCCATCTACAAGCACTAATTCAAGCATTTCACGACGATTATACATCGTTACTTTACCCGTGGCTATTTGGCGAGAGAGGGCAGAGTAGGCGCCAATCAAAAGCTGTTGCCCTGTTTGTCCCCTTGCATAAAAAGTTCTAGAAACCAATACACCTCCAAAAGAACGATTGGCTAAAGTACCCCCATATTCTCTTGCGAAAGGTACTCCTTGTGCGACGCATTGGTCGATGATGTTTCCACTCACTTCTGCTAGTCGATAAACGTTGGCTTCTCGTGAGCGATAATCGCCACCTTTGACAGTATCGTAAAATAAACGATAATCACTGTCCCCATCATTTTGATAGTTTTTAGAAGCATTGATCCCTCCTTGGGCAGCAATACTGTGTGCTCTTCTAGGGCTATCATAGAAAGTAAATGCTTTCACATTGTATCCCATTTCTGCAAAAGACGCAGCCGCAGAGGCACCAGCTAAACCAGTACCGACAACGATTATGTCTAATTTTCGCTTGTTATTGGGTGCCACTAAGGGCATCTTTGAGCGATATTCTGTCCATTTAGTGGCTAGTGGCCCTTCTGGTACATTTCCTTGAATTTTCATATATCGTTAGCTTTGGTTGGATTAATGTTTGAGGTACATGATGATAGGAATGGCAATGAAGCCAAGCGTCAAGACGATGGAAAGGAATTTACCTGTTCCAGTAATGAGTCCATCATATTTTGGATGTCTTGCACCTAGCGTTTGAAATGCACTGCCGAATCCATGCCATAGGTGAAACCCGAGTACAATCATCGAAAATACATACCAGCCTACATACAAAGGTTGACTAAATTTTAAACTGACTAATGCCGCAAGATTTTTAACACCATCTACTGTCGTTAATTCCGTATAGTGCATCTTGAACCAAAAGTCCCACATGTGCAAAACTAAAAAGACCAAAATAAGCATACCTAGTAACGCCATATTACGTCCGGCAAAGGAAGTATTATTGGTCACTTTTACAGCATATTTCTGCCCCTTCGCGGCTCTATTTTTACGCCAAAGCAACATGCCTTGAACCGCATGTAAGCCAAAAAGAAACTTAATGACCCAAGACATGCCTTGGATAAGCCCATTGTGTGACATGAAGGCAGCGTAATGATTGAAGGCCGTGCCCCCATCATCAGCAAGTAATTGTAAGTTTCCTATCAAGTGGATGATAAGGAATACAACAAAGAAGAGTCCTGTTAGACTCATGATTACTTTTCGCCCGATAGAGGAGGTTAGTAAGTTAGTAATCCAGCTCATAGGTAGATTCTATTTGGTTAAGTGAAGAAGGTTTGATTCTGAAACTCAGAGAAAAACCTTATTTTGTTTTGGCGGTAGTATGATTTGATATCGTACGGCAAATTTACTCCTCTTGCGCTAAAAAGCAGCATTATCTACTACTTAATTATACATTAGTAAGGTTTAATTGGCTATTTGTACTCAGTCTAAATAATTAATGATCAAGGTCATAACTATCTTTGATTCAGGACATTGCATATTTGATATATTCTTCTGACTCCTCTTTTCGGAGCAGGTTGAATCATCCTTTGCGGCGCTTTTAAATGCTTTTGATCCTATCAGGCTCGCCTCAAGTGCTGCGAACACCATCCATGTGTCATACAAAAACAAGTATTCGTTTTGAAACAGTGTCTATGTTCTGCAAGACTACGCGGATTTTATGCTGCATTTTGAATAAAAAATCCTACTTTTGTCCTATTAACTTAACCTTTTGCGCAAGCAGACCAATACTATTATATAGTGAAGCATACACCTTTAACGAAAAAGCACATCGAATTGGGGGCTAAAATGGCTCCTTTTGCAGGTTTTAATATGCCCGTTCAATACACAACAATTCAAGAAGAGCACCTGAATGTTCGGAAGGGAGTTGGTGTTTTTGATGTGTCGCATATGGGCGAATTTATCGTCAGAGGAAAAGAAGCTTTTGACCTCGTACAATATGTTACGTCTAACGATGTTGCTAAATTAGAAATTGGTGACGTACAATATTCTTGTATGCCTAATGAGCGAGGTGGAATTGTAGATGATTTATTAGTGTATCGAGTACCAACAGAAGGCGGAAAGAAAAGTGATAAAACATATATGCTCGTGGTCAATGCGGGTAATATTAAAAAAGATTGGGACTGGATAAATGCGCATAATCAATTCGATACCGAAATTTTTGATATTTCGAGTAAGACGGGATTGTTAGCGGTGCAAGGCCCAAAGGCTGTGCAGGCATTGCAGTCTTTGACGGATATTCCGTTGGGTGATATTGAATATTATCATTTTCAGAAAGGGACTTTTGCTGGGTTTGACAATGTGTTGGTTTCGGCTACGGGTTACACGGGTGCAGGAGGTTTTGAGATTTATGCGGATGATGAAAATATAGCTGAGATTTGGGAGGCTATTTTTAAAGCGGGCAAAAAGCAGGGCATACAGCCAGCGGGGTTGGGGGCAAGAGATACGTTGAGATTAGAAAAAGGATTTGCTTTATATGGTCACGACATTAGCCATTTGACCTCACCCATTGAGGCGGGGTTAGGCTGGATAGTGAAGGTAAAGAAAGGTGATTTTGTGGGTAAGTCCTTCATTCTGAATAAGAAAAAACAGGGAATTAATCGCCGCTTAGTGGCGTTTACGTTGGATGGACGACGGGTACCCCGACAAGGATATGCGATTTTTTCGGAAGATGAAAAAACACAAATTGGAGTGGTTACTTCAGGTACTTTTTCTCCGTCTTTAGAGTATCCGATTGGAATGGGTTATGTGAAGAAGTCCTTTCGGAAAACGGGAACTAAAATTAAAATTAAAGCTGGGTCTAAGTTTTTAGAGGCAACTTTAGTTAAGCTACCTTTTGTTTAGTTTTTCCGTATTCATAAGTAAAAAGAATAATGCCGAAGAATTTACTAGAAAGCTCAGGAAATTTATACAGTAACAAAACGAAAGCAACTTCGGGCATCCGGATTGCTTTTGGCTTGCTGGCATTTTCGGTGTTAGTCGGAATTCTTGGTTTTACGATATTAGAAAAGTATTCTTTTTTGGATGCTTTTTACATGACGATAATTACTTTATCGACGGTTGGGTTTGGAGAAGTGAGACCTTTGTCGGGGGCAGGTCGTATTTTTACTTCGTTTTATATTGTGGGTAATATTGGGATTTATGCTTATGCGGCAACAGCCTTTTCGAGGTACATCATTGAAGGGGAAATTTTCAAAAAAAGATTTATTAAAAGTATGGAAAAGAGAATCAATGCACTTCATGATCATGTCATCGTCTGTGGCTTTGGAAAATATGGCTATGAAATTTGTCGACATTTAGAAGGGCAGGGACAAGCATTCGTTGTCATCGAACGAAGTGAAGTAGAAATAGAAAAAGCTAAATTGCAGTTTGATGATCTGCTGTGGTTGATTGGTGATGCAACAAGCGATGAATTATTGGTGACAGCGGGTATCGAAAGAGCCAAAACCATCATGGCTGCGACGGGTGATGATTCTGAGAATATTTTTATCGTCTTGACGGCCAAACAACTTAATAAAAGTATTGATGTCATCTCCCGAGCGGTTGCAAAGCGGTCAGAAAAGAAGATGTTTCTTGCAGGTGCCAATCATGTGATAATGCCAGACCAAATTGGTGGTTTTTATATGGCAGTCCTAGTCAATAAACCCGATGTGGTGGATTTCTTTTCTTTCATTGCGAATGAAACCAATACGGATATTGGATTTGAAGAAATTCACTTTGCAGATTTTTCGGCAACGATGCAAGGCAAAATGCTGAAAGAATTAAATATACGGTCTTATGCTGGCGCAAATGTCATAGGTCTTCGAGATGCTGAAGGGCATTATTCTGCCAATCCAGGACCCAATACTATTTTGAAAGCGGGAGAAAGCTATATTGTAATCGGTAACAAGTCTCAAATTACGAAATTAGGGGAGTGCCTGGGTGGGTTGGATGGGAGTTGAGGAATTGAACCGAGAATTTCGGAACTGAGACAGCGATAATAAAACGGGGTAATTCTGTAGAAAAAAGCGATAGATTGAAGTACTTTTCTAATAGATTAGCTGTATATTTGCGACAGATTTTTTTAGTCTTTAAAATTAAATACCCATATGAGTTATATAATAGACCTCTTTGCAAGAGAAATCCTTGATTCAAGAGGTAATCCTACTGTGGAAGTGGAAGTGTTGACAGAAAATGGAATTGTAGGACGAGCGGCAGTTCCTTCGGGTGCTTCGACAGGTATTCATGAGGCCAATGAAATGCGCGACGGAGATAAGAAACGGTATGGTGGAAAGGGTGTCTTGAAAGCTTGTGATAGTGTCAATAGTATTTTAGTCAATGAATTGGTCGGTATGGATGTAACCGAGCAATGGGAGATTGACCAGTTCATGATAGAAATAGACGGCACGCCAAATAAAGCAAAACTGGGTGCCAATGCCATTTTGGGTGTTTCATTAGCAGTGGCAAGAGCGGCGGCGGTGACGACTGGACAATCTTTGTTCAGATACTTAGGCGGTGCTAATGCACGAACGATGCCTGTTCCCATGATGAATATCATCAATGGAGGTTCTCATGCGGATAATAATATTGATTTCCAAGAATTTATGGTGATGCCAGTCGGTGCAGATTCTTTTTCGCATGGATTGAGAATGGGTACAGAAATTTTTCATGTTTTGAAAAAGGTGTTGAAAGATAAAGGCTATTCTACAAACGTAGGGGATGAAGGTGGTTTTGCACCCGAAATCAAATCCAATGAAGAAGCCATCGAAACCGTTTTAACGGCGATAGAAAAAGCAGGTTTTAAGCCAGGAGAAGATGTGATGATTGCTTTAGATCCCGCTTCATCTGAATATTTTTTGGAAAAAGAAGGCGTCTATCATTTACATAAATCTTCGGGTAAGAAACTATCTCCAGAAGAGATGGTGGCGTATTGGGCCAACTGGGTGAAGAAATATCCTATTTGTTCGATTGAAGATGGCTTGGCAGAAGATGATTGGAAAGGGTGGAAGACCATGACCGAAAAATTAGGCGATAAAATCCAACTAGTAGGTGACGATTTGTTTGTGACGAATACGAAGCGTTTGCAAAAAGGAATTGACGATGGTATTGCCAATTCAATTTTGATTAAAGTGAATCAGATAGGGACCCTTTCGGAAACGTTTGATGCGGTGGAGTTGGCAAAAAGACATCATTATACTAGTGTAATGAGTCACCGTTCGGGAGAAACAGAAGATACTTTTATTGCGGATTTGGCTGTTGGTTTAAACACAGGACAAATCAAAACAGGATCTGCTTCTCGTTCTGATAGAATTGCAAAGTATAATCAATTATTAAGAATAGAGGATGAATTAGGAGACGCTGCGCAATATTTGGGTAAGCAAATCTTTAAAGCATAACACGATGAAATTTTTAAACCCGCTTGATTCATTGCTGAAAAAATTACCGGCTCCTTTTAGGAATAGGTACTTTCTGGTATTAGCGGCTTTTATTTTTATTATGATTTTTGTAGATAAGCATAATATCTTAACACAGCTAACGCTACACAATTCTGTCCAACAGTTAGAAACGGATAAGGCTTTTTACATGGAGAAGATTAAAGAAACAAAAGAAAAAAGAATTGATTTTGATAAAAATCAAGAAAAATACGCTAGAGAAAATTACTTCGTCAAAAAGGCAAAAGAAGAAGTTTTTGTCATTGAAGAGTATTAACCTAGTTAACCAAATAAAAAAAAATAAACGCACATGTCAGTTTTAGTCAATAAAGATTCAAAAGTAATTGTTCAAGGTTTTACCGGTAAGGAAGGAACATTTCATGCTGGTCAAATGATCGAATATGGAACTCAAGTCGTCGGCGGTGTGACGCCTGGAAAAGGTGGGCAAACGCACCTAGACAGACCTGTTTTCAATACAGTTAGTGAAGCCATAGCCAAAACAGGAGCTAACGTAAGTATTATTTTTGTACCTCCACGTTTTGCGGCAGAGGCGATTATGGAAGCAGCAGCGGCGGGTATTAAAGTTATCGTATGTATTTCGGAGGGGATTCCTGTTCAAGACATGGTGATTACAAAAGAATTTATTAAAGATTTTGATGTTACTTTAATTGGTCCGAATTGCCCAGGTCTGATGACTCCTGGTGAAGCTAAAGTAGGTATCATGCCTGGTTTCATTCACCGAAAGGGTAGAGTAGGGATTGTTTCTAGATCTGGTACTTTGACTTATGAAGCAGTTGACCAAGTCACAAAAGCGGGCATGGGACAATCTACCTGTATCGGAATCGGTGGAGATCCTGTTTTAGGTTTTACAACCAAAATGGCTGTTGAAGCACTGATGAACGATCCTGAAACAGATGGTATCATTATGATAGGTGAAATAGGTGGAGGCATGGAAGCAGAAGCTGCACGCTATGTGCGAGATCATGGCACTAAGCCAGTTGTAGGCTTCATCGCGGGTCAAACAGCTCCAGAAGGTAGAACGATGGGTCACGCAGGTGCTATCGTAGGTGGTAAGGATGACACGGCTGCGGCTAAAATGGAAATCCTTACAGAATGCGGTGTTCATGTAGTGAAGTCTCCAGCGGATATTGGAGCGAAGATGGTGGAGTTACTTTCATAAAAATGGAAAGCTTCTCGAAGCTAGGATAGTATGATGAATTAAAAAAGAATCACTTAACAGTGATTCTTTTTTTATCGTGCTATGTCCTAATTATGTCTTTAGTCATTCAATGCCCAGACTAAGGCCTTTTGTTTGGTTGCTCTAAAAATGGTATTGTGTTTCTCTTTGGGTTCGTAAGAATAGATCCATTTGGTTAGGCCATTTTTTGCTAGAATTTCAGCCAATTCATTTGTGTACAGGGCAATCGAGTATTTATGATCCTCCAGCATAGAACCTGCAAACCATAATTTAATATCTTTGTCAGGATGCTTTTCTAAAAGAGCATTTGCATTTCGAACCAAATAATGATTGTTCCACCATAATGAAGGATCTATACCGATATAGAAATCAAATAGATCGGGGTGCTCCATAAATGTTTCCATCACAAAAAGTCCTGCTAAAGATTCTCCAATGATTCCTTTTTTATTTGAAGTTCTGTAGGTGCTGTTTATTTTTGGCATTAATTCTTGAGAGATAAATGCTCGGAAGTTTTTGGCTCCGTCTGTAAGTGGACAGTACTCTTCGTCCTCTTTTGTCTCAGAATATCCTGTTAAATCTCTTCCTCTTTCCGTGTTTTCAATCCCAACAAGAATAATTGGGGGAATGCTTTTTGCTTTAACAAGCTTCGCAATCGTATTCGCAATATGCGGAAAATCTTCTTTTATACCTCCATCAGGCATATATAATACTGGAAATGATGCATTACCTTTTGCGTAAGCAGGCGGAGTCCAAATGTTTATAATTCGGGTTTCTCCGACTTCTTGAGATACGATTTTAATGCTATCGTGTTTTGGGATTGGGTCACTCTTTTGAGGAATGTTTTTGCACCCCAAGATTAGAAAAGTTAGCAGTAATAAAAATTGTAAATTTTTCATTTGGTTGGTTTTGAGGTGAAGGGTTAGTCTGTATTTTTAATTATTAATTTCAGTCTTTTGTAACTCAGCAAACAGCTTGTCCAAAAAGTCTTGTTGTTTTTTGTCTTCTTTAAAATATCTTTGGAAAAGGACACTACAAGAATTAATATCCAGAATGTTTTTTCGGTTAAAAGACCAATCACTGATGTCTTTTACGGTAATACCTAAACGATCATCACAACTTTGCCAGAGGGTAGAGAAGGGTGTTTCGTCAGCCTTATCTAATTTGCTGAAATCCGCATAAACGGTATAGCCAGTCATTTGCTCATTGTAAAATTTGTGAATCATCGTAATGGGCACTCCCCCCCAATTCAAAGTTCCTTCTTTCAAAGAAAGCGTGGTCATGTATTTTTCATTGATTAGTTTCTTTTGCTTTCGCTTCTGCCAAAAAAAACGTTCTTTATAGCTGATTTTCGTTCCGATGGGCACCGCTATGTTTTTAATGGTGATGGGCTCCGTCGTTATAAAATAAGGGCTATTGTCTGGCGTGTGTAGTGACCACATATTACCCAAAGCGTTAAGGTAGGCATAAGCAATAATTACAATCACTATTAGAATGCCAAGTATTATATATAGCGTTTTCATTTATTTTAAGCTTTATGCAAATGAGGGTTTTACTCCTTGTGCATAGAATATTCCTGTTGGCAATCGTAAAATAGTGTGCAATTCCGTCGTTTTCATTAACTGCTTTCGTACTTCTTCACCCGCTCCACCTTCAAATAAAATATTGTCAGGTAAAACAACAGCAGCTTCACCCGTTATTTTTAACTGTGTCTTTATATGTTGCAAGAAATTCAATTGCTTATTAGAAGTGGTTTCCCAAAAGTCTTGGCGGTTATAACTCAAATCTTCTTTTACGATATCCCCCTTTTCATTGGTAAAAGTCATACTGCTTTTTTTGCCGAAAGGTGGATTTGCCAATACATAATCATAGCGTTTTCCATCATCTGCAATCAACGCATCATTGGGATTGATAAAACTCTCTCCATCTATTTCACCAATATTATGCAAATACATATTCATTAAGCACATTCTACGTGTATTGGCTACAATTTCATTTCCGTAGAAAGTCTGATTCTTTAAAAATTCTTTTTCTTCTCGGTCTAATTTATTGTTGTCTTTAATGAAATCATAAGCTGCTAAAAAGAAACCACCTGTACCACAAGCAGGGTCTATAATGGTTTTCATTGGTTTGGGTTGTACACAAGCGACCATTGTTTTAATCAAGGCTCTAGGTGTAAAATACTGTCCTGCACCACTTTTGGTATCTTCTGCGTTTTTCTCTAAAAGCCCTTCATAAATTTTCCCTTTTATATCTGCTCCCATCAATGACCAATCTTCTTTGTCTATCATATTGATGACTTTGAGCAATTTGGCAGGGTCTTGTATCTTATTTTGGCTTTTCGTAAATATTTGCCCCAACATTCCTTTCTCTGTGCTCAAGGTACGCAGTAATTGACTATAAAAAGACTCCAATTCTGCTCCCCGTTTTCCCGAAAGGGTTTCCCAATTACAAATATCCGCATCTGGAATTTCCTTTCCTTCTACATTTTTGAGTTTAGGAAAGTGCAAACCTTTATTGTAAGGTGGTTTATTGAGTTCATCTGCCATTTTTAAGAATAGCAAATAGGTGATTTGTTCTAAATAATCGCCATAACCTACTCCATCATCCCGTAGTACATTGGCAAGGTTCCATATTTTTGATATTATGCTACTGTCTGTCATTTTTGTTTCTGTTTAAGATGCTAATAATTAATCGTTTGACAATCTCATGTTCATCAGGCTTACTCGTCGCTATGAAAAGCGTTAGTGTTGCTAGTGCTTCGTTGCTAATAATTGTTTTGCCATTAAAAACTAGGTGATTGTTTTTTTCTAAAAAATACAAAAAGCATGCAGCAGCTATCCGCTTATTGCCATCTACAAAAGAGTGATTTTTGACAATAAGGTAAAGCAAATTGGCAGCTTTCACTTCTAGGCTAGGATATAACTCTACACCATCAAAACTCTGCTGTATCTGAGTGATAGAGCTACTAAAACTCTTATCTTTAGGTAGGGCAAAGACCGCTGATTCAAAATCGCTATACATTTCTTTTATCATGGCCAAATACTCCTTTTCCGTAGGATAAACCACTTCTTGGCTGCTATTCCCTTTGATGTCTAAAGTCTCGTGGTCATAGTCATCTAGCAAAGCAAGTCCTTGAGCAAATAAACTAAACATCTCCTGATTTACCTTATCGGCAGTTTGTTCTATCGCTCTATTTAAAATCTGGATACCACCTTTTAATATTTGTACTTCCTGTTCTTTTTCGGCAAGGCGTTTTTTATTGATAGCGTAACCTTGTACTAGATAGTCTTTGAGTCGTTGAGTTGCCCAAATACGGAATTGGGTGCCTTGTACCGAATTCACACGGTATCCTACGGAGATGATGAGATCAAGATTGTAATGGACAATTTCTCTCGCTACGGTTCGATTACCCTCTTTACGAACTGTTCGGAAATTCCGAACAGTTGAATCTTTGAGTAACTCTCCTGATTCAAAAATATGTTTTATATGCTCGCTTATATTCGCTTTACTTGAACCAAACAACTGAACTATCTGCTTTTGTGTAAGCCAAACGGTATCTTCATCAAAGGTCACTCTGACCTCTGCATGATTATCTAATCCTTTGTATATTTCTATTTTATTATTCATCTTTTCTTCTTTTTGGCTGATGACTTTTCCAACTTTTCTGCCTTTATCTTCTCCAACAGCACAGATGCCGGCTCATAATCTTTGGCTTTTTTACATTCTGCTATTTCTGCGGCACTTAGTAGCTTGCCTTCAAAGGCTTTTTTTAAGATGCTTTGGCGTAAAGCTTTGGCTTTTTCAAGGCCTTGGATAATGCTTTGCTCTACGCTGTCGCAAACGGATAGACGGGATTCTATTTGGCGGAAGTCATTTCCTTCATCAAATTCTTCTCTAATGATTTTGATAATATCATCTGCGTGAGAGTCAGTTTTTGCAAAAACTAAGGTTTTAGGCACTTCATATTCTCCGTTTTCGTCCACACGTTTTGGGAAAATGGTTGTTCTCAAAGCCCGTTTATATTCTTTGATGATATTTCGTATTTGACTTGGATTGACTACTTTTTTATCTAAATCGTTCCGTTTGTAATTGGTATCTTCATCTTCTTGTTGCCAGCGTTTTTTTCTAGTGAGTTTATCACGTCTATCTACAAACCAACCTGCTCTAATGGTTTCGCCATTTTGTGAGATTTCAGTTTCTATGGTATAGACATCATAAGGCACATTTACGCCATCCGTTACTGATTCTTCATAGGTATATTGACTGACGACATTTTCATTAAAAAAGCCAAAAGTTCGTTTATCAGGTGTTGCTGTAAGACCAATGAGAAAAGCATCAAAATAATCTAATACTTGTTTCCAAAGATTGTAAATAGAGCGGTGTGCTTCATCAATAACGATAAAATCAAATTGCTCAATCGGTACTTTTGGTGTATAATCAACAGGAACAGCTTGTTTTTTGGCTGTTTGTTGTTTTATCCAAGAAGATTCATTTGGATTTTCGTCTTCTGCACTGTCGTCCAGTTCTTCTCCTTTGAGAATAGAATATAGGCGTTGGATAGTAGAAATACATACTTGACTGTCATCAGCAATGTAGCTTGATGTTAAACGTTGTACGTTGTATAATTCAGTAAATTTTCGGTTGTCATCATTAGGCTGAAAGGTCATAAACGCCTGTTCTGCCTGTTCGCCCAAGTTTCGAGTATCTACGAGAAATAAAATTCGTTTTGCATCCGCGTGTTTTAGCAGGCGATAGACAAAAGTGGCTGCTGTAAAAGTTTTTCCTGCACCAGTCGCCATTTGAATTAAGGCTTTAGGTCGGTTTTTTTTGAAAGAAGTTTCTAAATTATTGATTGCAACAATTTGAGCAGGTCTTAATCCTGTAGTATCCAATATGGGGATATCAAATAATCTTTCTCGTAGGCTTTTGCCTTTTTTGAGCCATTCAGCAATGGTTTCGGGTTTATGAAACCAAAAAACATTTCGCCCTCTTGGTTTGGGGTCTCGGTAATCAGTAAAACGAGTTATTGTACCTGTACTTTCGTAAACAAACGGTAAAGGATCGTTATTTAAATATTTAAGTTTTGCA
This sequence comes from Bacteroidota bacterium, assembly GCA_024280135.1. Taxonomy (GTDB): domain Bacteria; phylum Bacteroidota; class Bacteroidia; order Chitinophagales; family Saprospiraceae; genus HyVt-613. The sequence goes on from JAJRQS010000103.1 coordinate 12,261, forward strand.
TTTGCATAAGTTGATGATTGTTCTTCAACAACTGTTAAGCGGTGTCCTTCATCTTCCCGTTTTGCTTCTATAATTCCGACAGGTTTTCTATCTACAAACAACACATAATCAGCAGGGCCAACATCTGTTTGGTATTCTCTTACAGCCACACCTTTGCTTACAGATAAATCAACTTCCTTTTTAGACTGTACTTTCCAACCTGCTGCCCGTAGCATTTCATCTATTTTATCACGAGCTATTTGTTCAGGATTTTGGTTTTTATTATCAGCCATATTTTTATTTTTTCTACTTCAATGTGTTAATTTAATTCAATTTTCGGTTTTGAATTGGTTTTAGTCTTATTTTTTTTATTTTTGTAGCGTTGGCAAAAAACAGCTCTTTGGGGATTTTAGGGTTGGCTTTTGTGTGTCAGCAAAAACCAATGTGCTGTTTGTGCGGTTGGCTCTTTTTTAATGACTGCCAACGAGTTTATAGCCGCAGATTTCTTGCGCTTTACTGTGCTTTCAGTATGTAATCAGCGGTTTCTGCCACCTTACACACTTGCAAATATATGAAATTTTTGTAACTGTTTAGACTGCCCAACAGGAAAAATAGATATAACGATGTCTGGAGGTTTTGCGCCTTATGCCTTTATTTGGTCAAATGGTCAGAAGTCGAAGAATGTCTCGGGACTTGCGCCTGGTATTTGAATTTGAATTATTTCGACAATAGTTAGTTCTTCTTAATAGGGTAACTACTTTAGCGGAGCCCTGAGCTTCTTTATTACATTCTGATTACCGAAGCTTGACTTACTTATTATAATTGTCATCCCAGTTTTTGACATGTGGCTCCCCTAGTTTTCCTACGGACTTTGCGACCATCATAGACACAGTTGCATCTCCGGTTACATTGATAATCGTTCGGCACATATCTAAAGGTCTGTCTATCGCAAAAATCAAGGCTAATCCTGCTTCTGGGATACCTGCGTAGCCCAATACACCAACGAGCATAACCATACCCGCACCGGGTACTGCCGCAGAACCAATGGAGGCTAATGTAGCCGTTGCGATGATGCCCAACTGCACATCCAAGGCTAGTTCCATACCAAATGCTTGTGCAATGAATACAGCCGCAACCGCTTGGTACAAACTCGTTCCATCCATATTGATGGTGGCTCCGATGGGCAATACAAAACTAGACACCTCCTCATCTACACCCAAATGCTCCGTCACTCTTTCCATGGTGACAGGCAGTGTAGCCGCACTACTACTGGTTGAAAATGCCAATAATTGGGCAGGAGAAATACCATTCATAAAGAACCGAGGGCTCTTTTTTGTGTACACATAGATGACCACATTGTACAATACAATCATGAGGGCTAGTCCTAATACAACTGTAAGTGCATACCAAGCCAATGCCTTAAATAAATCGACACTTGGGGATTCAACGACTAATGCGGCTAGTAAGGCAAAGACTCCGTAAGGTGCGGCCAACATGATTAAGTCCACCATCTTGAGAATAACTTCATTCAAGCCATCAAAGAATTTTTTAACGGTTTCTCCTTTTTCTTCAGGAATTAAAATCAGACTAATCCCAAAAAAGACCGCAAAGAAAAGTACCTGCAACATATTTCGATTGCTAGTAGCCGCTGAAAAAATATTACTAGGAACTAAATCTTCCAATGCTTGCAGAGGCCCTTTATTATCTTGATTTTTTGCTTCCTCTTTATATTTTTTGGTTTTTCCTCCATAGTTTTCAACCATTTCGGTTCTTGTCGTTTCCGTAATGGACTCTCCAGGTTTTATGATATTGACTAATACCAATCCAATCGTAACCGCTATTATTGTAGTCATTACATATATCACAATTGTCCTGCCGCCCATCCTAGACAACTTAGAAATATCCTTTAAATCAGACACCCCTTTTATCAAGGCGGCTAATATCAAAGGTATCGCGATCATTTTTAGCACATTGATGAATATTTTTCCGAAAGGCTTGACCCAATCTTGAATCATTCCCTTGCCTCCATCTATGTAGGTTGCCAATAATCCCACAATAATACCGAGTACCATTCCTATTAGTATTTTCCAGTGTAGTGCTAATTTTTTCATGTTTTAAATTTCTCAATGGTTCGGTAAAATGATGGGAGGTTGAAATTGAAGTCCTGTAACGACAAGCAACCTATGCATATAAGCATTGCCTTGCTGTAAAGATATTAATAAAAAGGAAAAATACTACAATAAAAGACGTGTTCTTATCAATTCATTTTCGCTGCCCCCATTAGTTTGAGAAGTTATTGCAATAAAAAGATATATAATTATCCTTTCATGTACTGCTTAGGTGTAGTCCCAAATTTCTGTTTAAAAGCAGAAATAAAATGGCTGGGGGCAGAGTAGCCGACCATTTCGCTTATTTCCGAAACCGTATGTTTATTCGACTCAACTAATGTTTTGGCTAGGTTCATTTTGTATTC
>JAJRQS010000104.1 GCA_024280135.1 Bacteroidota bacterium
CTTGTTGTACGATATTTTTGCAGACGCATTAATGGGTGTACGGGAATATTTATTCAAGAATGCAATCAAAGAACGGTTACGAGTGAAGTCCTTTTTGAACCATTTAAAAATCTTTGACAGTTCTAGCTTGTTGGCAGTAATCTTGTTTTTGGTTTTGTCCGCAAGGAAACGCTTCGCTTGAAAAGCTAATTGTTCGTCCAACTTAGCACCCGTATAGGCATGATTTAATAAAGCGGGGCAAGACTCTGAGGCACAATTGACAGCAAAGTGAATTCTAGGTTCTCTAAAACGCTTACGAATGATACCGTGCTCAATGTTATTGAGATCGTATGTTTCTCCATCGAGTTCGATAAATTTAATATCCCATACCGTATTGACAAAAGGAATTCCTTTCTTAATATCTTTGATGCTTTTAATGGGATAATGTTTAGAAACGAGTTTTACGGTAAAGGCATTATAAGCATTAATCCAATAAGCCAATTTGTCATACCTTGACCAAGATTTTCGAGGACCATTTTTATTTAATAATTCTAAATATTGATCTAGCTTTGGGTTGTCCTTGAATCCATTATAATTCACAATCCCATCTGCCGTCACATATTCTTGCAACAGGTCTTCCCACAATTGGTGGCTAACAGCCTGTGCGGTAGCCTTTTGCGTAAGCGAAAAAAGTCCGATTAAAATAAGGAAAGAAAAGAAGAAATGACGGCTCATCATGATGGCTTTAGGTTATCAATAAAACGTTAACCCAAAAATAAGGAGATAATTGTCAAGTTTCCTTAATTGAGCGTTAATCTAGTCATTTCCTAAAGTGATTGTCTTGTGACCGACTAGAATCTTTAGCTACGGAAAGAGCTTTTACTTCAAGAATCCAAAAGATGCTTCCTTTTGACCATCATTTTGGGCAGGTTTTATTTTGAGGACTTGGCACATGAGTTCATACAAGTGTATATTTTCAAAAACAGGCATTTTTACTCCTTTTTTGAAAGCAGGTCCTTGAGCATAAAAAATACCATTCATATCTGTATAATCTGGGTCAAACCCATGTGTTCCACCCGTTGCAATTTTTGGATGAGAATCAAAATAACTATGCTGTCCAATAGTCCAATGCAAGTCCGCTATGGCTATGATGGGTTGAATGAAAGCATGATCATTGTAATGATATTTTTCAGGGATTGTACCTTTTTTGTAGGCTTGTAAATGAGGCACGTTTTGTAGAGCCGCTAATACAGCATCTTCCTTGCCTGGATAGGGTCGGATAGCGGCAACTGGAGACCAGTCTATCACTTTTACATCATTCATGTTGATATAATCATCCAAGAAAATAACACTATCTCGACTTAAAGGTGTCATGCCGTGATCGGATACCACCATGACATTGACAATATTATCAAGTTTGCGTTCCTTTATCCCAGCCATTAATACAGCCAATTGTGCATCCACTACTTCAGTTGCTTTAGTGGTTTCGGGTGTCAAGGGGCCATGATCATGTCCTGAATGGTCAGGTTCTTCAAAGTAAAGAGAAATAAACTGGGGACGTTGATCTTTTGGTAAATCCAACCATTTCAAAACTTGGGCAACCCGATCTTGATAAGGGGTCGAAGCATCAAATGGCTTCCAATAAGATGGGCGATGCCCTGCAATTTCGGCTTCTGAACCGGGCCAAAAGAAAGTAGCTGTTTTGAGCCCTTGCCGCTCTGCAGTTGACCAAATGGGCTCCCCGTTATACCACTTACTCTCGGTAACTGCGTCATTACTTAGCTTGTACCATTCACCTGTTTTGTCATTAAAAATTCGGTTTGAAATGATGCCATGGTGCTCAGGGTATAGTCCCGTCACAATGGATAAGTGGTTGGGAAAAGTTTTTGATGGGAAGACGGTTTTAAGTCCTTCAACTTTGACGCCATTTGCTTCCATGGCATCTAAAGCTGGCGTAACAGCATGATCGGGATAGTCGTATCGGCAGCCATCAAAGGAAACAAGAATGAGTGTTTCTTTAAAATCAGGGGTGGTGGAAATGGTCTTTCGGGTATTACAAGCAGTCATCCAAGAGAAGACGAACAGCAAGAAGGATAATTTGAGTAATTTCATGGTCAATATTGTTTGTAAAACAAAATTCTGTCACAACGCTTATGGCATGCAACGCCTATTGTTTGTAAAACACAAATTTGCGATTTTTAATTGACAATCCCTAAATTTTTGAATCATTTGTATTGACGTTGTAAACAAGACTAATACAAGCCCATTTGGTAATCCCAGTTGAAATGTCGATATTTGCAGATTGAACTGAGGATATAATATTCGTTATGTTCAGTCAACGTTAAAGAAAGAAGATGAAACCAAGAATACCCAAAGGAACTAGAGATTTTACCCCACCTCAGATTGCCAAACGCAATTACATCTTCGGCGTTATCAAAGAAGTATATGAATTATATGGTTTTCGACCCATTGAGACACCCACGATGGAATTGTTGACGACCCTTACGGGAAAATATGGAGAGGAGGGCGACAAGCTCCTTTTTAAAATATTAAATAATGGAGACTACCTCAAAGATGTGGATGCTAAACTCCTTACGGAAAAGAACTCAAAAGGCTTAGTGTCAAAAATAGCCAAAAGAGGTTTGCGATATGACTTGACCGTTCCCTGTGCGCGATTTGTGGTCATGAACCAAAATGCATTAAGTTTCCCTTTCAAACGGTATCAGATACAACCCGTTTGGAGAGCAGATCGCCCACAAAAAGGACGCTATCGAGAGTTTTACCAATGTGACGCAGATGTCATCGGATCAAAATCATTATTGTACGAAGCGGAATTTATTCAAATAATTGACCAAGTTTTTAAACGCTTAAACATTCCTGTTACGATTCATATTAATAATAGAAAGGTATTGGCCGGCATTGCGGAGGTCGCAGGAATTCCTAAAGAGCAATTCTTGGACATGACTATTTCTATTGATAAATTGGACAAAATTGGAAAGCAAGGCGTCCAAGATGAAATGGTCAGAAGAGGTATCTCCGAAGAACATGCTCAAACCCTGTTGGAACTTCTGGAATTATCCTCCATAGAAGCCCTTGCGGCCAAAATGGATGACTACGAATCAGACATTGGGTTGATTGGTGTAGAAGAACTGCAAGCTATTTGGCGGTTCCTAGAGCACAGCCCATTATCTAATACCTTAAAATTGAATATTGGGTTGGCGCGTGGTTTGAGCTATTACACAGGAAGTATTTTTGAAGTGACAGCAGATAATATTGATATGGGTAGCCTTTTGGGTGGGGGGCGATACGATGACTTGACGGGTATTTTTGGATTGAAAAATATGTCCGGTGTCGGTATCTCTTTTGGAGCTGAACGTATTTATGATATTATGGAATCCAAAAATCTATTTCCGGAAGATATCAAGAATGAAGTGACGATTTTAATTATTACGATGAATAATACTTGCTTGGATTATGGATTTGGTATTTTGACAGCCTTGCGGAAAGCGGGTATCCCTGCGGACATCTACCCAGAACCTGTTAAGATGAAAAAACAAATGAAATATGCGAATGCTCGTGGTATTCCTTATGTCATGGTTATAGGGGATCAGGAAGTTGAATCGGGTAGCCTTCCACTCAAAAACATGGAAATAGGTGTTCAAGAACATTTGTTTTTGGAAGACGTGGTTACGCGTTTAAAAAGTATATAGATGAACCCAGCTCAGTTTTTCAAAGGACTATTGGTGACCTTTTTGGTTGCTTTTGTCATCAGCTTGGGCTTGTCTTTTTTACCACAAGAAGCCCCTTTTCAAGTCATTATTTTTGGATCACTTTTTTTCTTTGCGATGCTATCTGTCTTGCAGTATTTTTTTAGCCGCAAGGTTGTTAAGTTAAAAAATAAAGGCTTTTATATTGGTTTCGTGCAGCTGTTCACTTTAGTTAAAATGACATTAATTCTGCTTTTTGTCGTGTTGTTTGTAAAGATAGAGCAACCCGAATCGAAC
>JAJRQS010000105.1 GCA_024280135.1 Bacteroidota bacterium
CCGTCAACGCCAAGAAATAATTGAGCATCAGTTCGGCACCTTAAAACGACAATGGGGCTTTACCTACGTCTTAATGAAAGGCAAAGCGCATGTGTTAGGAGAAGCCAGTTTGGCAATGCTGACATACAATCTAGTGCGTTTGATGAATATTTTTGGAATGGATGAGTTGAAAAAGCGGCTAAAGAGCTGTTTTTTTGTTTTTTTCGCGAGCGGGAGTGAATTTAAGCCCTTTGAAGGGTTTAAATTATTTAAGAAATTCTTACCTTGTTGGAGTAAAAAGGAATTAAAAATGGCTTAGGTGGCTTGTTTGCACTTTGTATTAAGCCATTTTGTTGAAAATTGGGGTTGGTGTGCGCAGACTCCCGTTGTGGGCAAGCGAATTAGAAGACAATAAGACATGAGTAAAGAAAAAATATCCATACGCTTCTTTGATGATAGAGAAGTACGAGCTATTTGGGATGAAAAAAAATCAAAATGGTGGTTCTCTGTATTAGATGTTGTTGCTATGCTCACCGACCAAGATGATTATAGTAAAACGCGCAACTATTGGAAATACCTTAAAGCCAAATTGAAAAAAGAAAATAGTCAAGTGGTTAGTGCCACTACCCAGTTGAAAATACTTGCACCTGACGGGAAAAAGCGTTTATCAGACATGTTGGATTTCAACGGGATAATTGCATTGGGTAAAGAGTTTCCAAGCAAAAAGGCAAATCGATTTATTGAATGGTTTACTTATAGTGATGAAAGTATTGACGGAAAAAGTAAAACAAAAGCCTATGCACTGTTTGAAAGTTCATTTATCAATAGTATTGAAATTGGAACAACAAAAGGATTACAACAAATTCATGCTTATTTATTTGGTGGTTTATATGATTTTGCCGGTCAAATCAGACAAAAAAATATTTCAAAAGGCGGTTTTCAATTTGCCGTATCACGGTTTTTGGGTGAAACATTAAAACAAATAGAAGAAATGCCTGAAACTACATTTAACGAAATCATAGATAAATATATAGAAATGAATATTGCCCATCCATTTATGGAAGGAAACGGGAGAACCACCAGAATATGGCTTGATTTGATATTAAAAAAACGCTTAAAAAAATGCGTTGATTGGAGTAAAATAAGTAAAAAAGATTATATGAACGCAATGATACAAAGCCCAACAAACAGTAATGTTCTGAAAAAATTATTGAGAAATGCTTTAACCGACAAAATTAATGACCGAGAAATGTTTATGAAAGGAATTGACTATTCCTATTACTACGAAGAAAATGAATAATAAAAATATAAGAGGCTTGCAAAGACGAAATAAAAACAGCCAGCCCACAACAAAAAATATAGTGCATGCCGCATGTAGTTGTAAATATGACTGTTAGCGCACAAAATAAAATTAGTCGTAACTTGAAAAATAATCGTTTCAAAATGCGGCACGCACCATATTCAAACGTTAGCTTCAATAAAAAAATCAACTGAATATGAAACATCATTTTGGAGATTTTTTAGACAGAACAGGAAACTATTGGACAATAATTCCAAATAGAGAACGATTTGCATTTATTGCTGACTTTGATATTGAAAATAAGGATGAAGTAAAAATATTAACTATAAGCAAAAATCAAGAAAAAGAACATTGGAAACAAGTTTTTGATTGTCCTAATCTTGAAGAACTAACACTACACGACCCAAGTAGAGAACAAATACAAGCAATTAGAAAACTGACAAATCTTAAAAGGTTAAGACTAACCTTTTTTCGAGCAAAAGACATTGAATTTGTTAGCGATTTATACAATTTAGAAGAATTGATTTTAGAATACGTTTCAGGGTTTTCGGACTTATCGCCTTTATCTAAAATGAAAAAATTAAAATCTTTACACTTAGAAAACCTTCGTAAGGTTCAAAATTTTGATGGACTTTCTGGGATTGATAGTTTAAAGTATTTATACATAAATGGAACTTTAGATTGGAAGCAACCAATTGATAATTTTGAGTTTCTTAAAGGTTTACCAAATCTTGAAGTATTGGCTTTAATATGGGTAATTAATAAAACACCCTTTCCTGCTTTTAGACCAATTATATATTTGAAAAATCTTAAAAAAATAAAAATAATAAGCAATATGTTCCCAACAGAAGAATTTGCTTATTTAGAAACAGCATTACCTAATGTAGCAGGAGCAATCTGGGAACCTTATACAAAGGTAGTAAGCGGATATATGGGAATGAAAGTTCTTCCAAAAAAAGATGAACGTTCAAAATTGTCTGATAAATCTCTAAGAGAAAATCACCCAGAAGTAAAAATAATTAACGGAAAAAGAATGATTAATGAACCTAACCCAGGTTGGTTTGAGTTTTTAGGAAAAGGTGCTGGAAAAGTTAAATGCAATAATCCTTTGGCAGAGGAAAAATGTACAGATTTTTCAAAGAAGTATTTAGAAATGAAAAAAAGAACTAAAAGTATAATTCAAAAATAACAGTTGCTAATAAAGTGTATAAACAATAAGGGTTTCAGTGCTTAAACCAAAGTTCAGTACATTTTACAAAGTCCGCAAAATTTACAATTTTGTGTGTATATTAAATAAAGAAAAAAATTGTAAATTTGGCTAAGTGCTAAACCGAAAATTATTGTATTTTTAATCAGCACTAAGCATATAAAAACCATTATGCATCATACCAAGACCGCCCAAAACCTATAAAATGAATGAATACAAAAAATCCTGTCTTGTTGGCATAAATTAGAGCATTTTAGCCTTCATCACTTCCAAAAGGCAAAAATGTTAGCGAATTGAACATTGACCGAAAACTAGCCATCGGCATTCTCGACTCCTCAAGTTTCAAAAACAAATCCTGCCACCATCCGTATATCACTTTTTAAATCTGCATTTTATAGATAAGCCCTATACCTTTGCACTAAATCTAAGACGAATATAATGAGTGAAGCATTTAATACTTTGTGGGGAAATATGGAAAAGAGATACCAATCTCATCCATGGCATGGAATCAATATTGGAAAGAACGCCCCAGAGGTCGTGATGTCCTTTATCGAAATGACCCCACATGATACTGTAAAATATGAGATCGACAAGCAATCTGGCTTTTTGATGGTTGACAGGCCTCAAAAGTTTTCTAATATCGTACCGGCTCTATATGGCTTTTTACCCCAGACTTATTGTGCGGAAGAAGTAGCCGATTATTGTATGAAAAAGAGTGGTAGAACAGGCGTTGTGGGCGATAAAGATCCATTAGACATACTCGTTTTGACGGAAAGAAATATTGCACATGGTAACATCATCGTGCCTGCTATCCCGATAGGAGGCATTCGTATGATAGATGATGGAGAAGCCGATGACAAGATTATTGCTGTATTGAAGGGTGATGAATCATATAACTGGAATACCTTATCAGAGTGTCCCCCTGCTATCATTGATAGAATTAGACACTATTTCCTTACGTATAAAACCATTCCTGGAGAATCTCTTAACCGTGTTGAAATAGCTGCTATCTATGGTAAAGATGAAGCTTTAGAGGTCATCAATCGCTCTCGTGCGGACTATGCAAAACACTATGGCGGGATAGAAAGCAAGATGAACAAGGCCACTATCGATGTGATCAAAATGCACAAGTAGGGATTATTCCTTTTTTGTTTTAGGATCTACCGATGTCAAATAGGTAAATAAACTAATCTATTACCAAACAATAGTAGGATTCCTTCGTTTTTATGGCATAAAAAGACCTATCTTTCGCCCTAATTTAAGGTAGAAGATCTACAAAACGAATCATGCAAGACAATTTGACTTATCTAGGAGCTGTTCACAGCCAAGTAATTGAAGACCTTTATAAACAATACCAACAAGATCCTACGTCCGTAGATTTTGGATGGCAAAAATTTTTTGAAGGTTTTGATTTTCATCAAGCAGATTATAGTGAGCAGCAAGAAGGAGTTATTCCGGCTGTTGTGCACAAGGAGTTTAAGGTTATTAATTTAATAGATGGCTACCGCTATCGAGGTCATTTGTTTACCAAAACCAATCCTGTAAGAACAAGGAGGCAATACACTCCGACACTTGATATTGAGAATTTTGGATTAGAAAAGAAAGATTTGGATACTGTCTTTCAAGCAGGTAGCACGATTGGAATCGGCCCTGCTAAACTTGCTGATATCATTCAGCACTTAGAGAGAATGTATTGCCAGTCGATAGGATTGGAATACATGTATATCAGAGATCCAGAGCGCGTAGCGTGGTTTCAGAAAAGAATAGAAGTTGCAGAAGACCCAACCTTCTCAAAAGAACAAAAACTTCAATTGCATAAGTTATTGAATCAAGCCGTCGTGTTTGAACAGTTTTTACAGAAGAAATTTGTAGGACAAAAACGATTTTCAGTAGAAGGAGGTGAGGCCTTGATTCCCGCTTTAGAAAAATTAGTGGCAGATGCCTTAAAGGATGGGGTTAAGGAATTTGTCTTTGGAATGGCTCATCGAGGCCGATTAAATACAATTGCCCATATCTTTGAAAAACCTTACGACCAGATTTTCGATGAATTCTATGGCAAGGGATATGATGACGATGAAAATTTTGATGGAGACGTAAAATACCACCTTGGCTATACCAAAAAAATCACCACTAAAAGTGGAAAAAAAATAAAATTAACCCTTTGCCCTAATCCTTCTCATCTTGAGGCTGTGGGTGCTGTGGCGGAGGGTTTGAGCCGTGCAAAATTGGATCATATCCTGGCAGGTGAAAATGAAATATTACCCATTCTAATACATGGAGACGCGGCTATTGCTGGACAAGGCTTAATCTATGAGATTGTGCAGATGGCTGGTCTTGACGGATATAGAACGGGTGGAACGATCCATATAGTGGTCAATAACCAAATAGGCTTCACGACTAATTACTTGGATGCGCGGACTAGTACTTATTGTACAGATGTCGGCAAAGTGTCTTTGAGTCCGATTTTTCATGTTAATGGAGATGACTTAGAAGCCGTGGCAAGGGTAATGGAAATGGCCATAGCTTATCGTCAAGAATTTCACAAGGATGTTTTTATTGACTTATTAGGATATCGAAAATATGGGCACAACGAAGGAGACGAGCCTAAGTTTACCCAGCCTAAGCTATACAAAGCCATTGCCAAGCATCCAGATCTGCTACAGATTTACACCGAAAAATTAATTCAAGAAGGTGTTTTATCAGAAGCCATTGCTAAAAAATTAAAAGTCGATCTTGAAAAAGAATTAAATAAAAAGTTTGAAAAATCTAAGTCTTCCAAGCAGGCTATTATTAAAAATTTCATGCATGAAGAATGGAGTGATTTTAAGACGCCATCCATAAATGATTTTAGTGCGCCCGTTGATACTGGCTATCCTATCAAAAAGTTGAATTCGCTTGCGCAAACTATTTTTTCCCTTCCGGAAAACATCAATTTTTTCCGAAAGGTAAAAAAACTCACCAATGACCGATTAAAAATGGTTGCCAGTGGCCGGTTAGATTGGGGGACAGCAGAGACACTTGCCTATGCTACCCTACTTAAAGAGGGGCATCCTGTACGGATATCTGGACAAGATGTAGAACGAGGTACTTTCTCTCATCGCCATGCCGTGCTCAAAGCAGAGGATACAGAAGAGGAATACATGCCTTTGGCTAACATCAGCAAAGAGCAAGGTCATTTTACTATTTTTAATTCTTTACTGTCAGAATATGGCGTATTGGGTTTTGAATACGGCTATGCATTTGGCGTGCCGAATGGTTTGACGATTTGGGAAGCACAATTTGGTGACTTTTTTAATGGAGCCCAAATCATGGTGGATCAATTTATATCCGCAGCAGCAGATAAATGGAGAGCCTATAATGGATTAGTGATGTTATTGCCACACGGATATGAAGGAATGGGGTCAGAGCATTCTAGTGGTCGCATGGAACGGTTCTTACAATTGTGTGCAGAAGAAAACATGCAAGTTTGTAATCCGACCACGCCCGCAAATTTTTACCATTTATTAAGATTACAATTGAAGCGGGAATTTAGAGTTCCTTTGATTGTATTCACCCCAAAGAAATTATTGAGGTATCCAAAGGCAGTGTCTTCAATGAAAGAATTAGCTAAGGGAAGCTTTCAATCGGTCATCGATGACCCTTTTGTAAAAACGAAAGAAGTTGATACGGTCATCTTTTGTTCCGGTAAAATCTATTACGA
>JAJRQS010000106.1 GCA_024280135.1 Bacteroidota bacterium
GGAATGGTCAAATCAACATTCTTTAAATTATTGCCTGTGCAACCTTTCAAGACTAATTTCTTCCCGTTTCCTTTTCTTCTTACTTTGGGTACTTCAATTCCTTTTTTATTATTGAGGTACTGAGCAGTGACACTTTTATTTTTAATAAAATCTTTGGGTTTTCCTTCGGCAACTATTACGCCTCCATGCTTGCCCGCACCCGGCCCGATATCCACCAGATAATCTGAAGCCATCATGATGTCTTTGTCGTGTTCAACAACAATGACACTATTTCCTATTTCTGTTAATTCTTTAAGGGAGGCTATCAAGCGCTGGTTATCCCTTTGGTGCAAACCGATACTAGGCTCGTCCAAAATATACGTCACGCCAGTCAATTGAGATCCTATCTGTGTAGCCAATCGAATCCGCTGTGCTTCTCCTCCAGAGAGGGTCCTAGCTGGTCGATTCAAACTCAAATAATTCAGCCCAACATATTCCAAAAATTTTAAGCGAAAGCGTATCTCCTTGATAATTTCTTGTCCGATCGCTAATTGCCGTTTGGTCATGTGGCTTTCAATGGTATCCGCCCATTTATTCAATGCGGTGATATCCATTTGGGCTAAATCACCAATACTTTTTTCCACTATTTTAAAATGTCTTGATTCTTTTTTGAGTCGAGTCCCTGCACATTCTGAGCAGGTACTGACACTCATAAAACGTTCTGCCCATTGGCGCATCTTTTCGGAAGTAGCTTCTTTATACCATCGTTCTAGCATCTTGAACAGTCCCTCATAACCAATATTATAACCATACTCATCTTTGCTATGATGATGCTTGACCCGAACATTTTCATCTCCACCATATAAAATCGTATCCAACACTTCTTTAGGCAACTTATTAACTGGAGTCGAAAACGTGAATTTATGTTTGTCCGCAAGGGCACGCAATTGCTTGAACAACATATTTTCGCGAACTTCTCCAAAAGGAACTATGCCTTGTTTATTAATACTCAAGCTGTCATCTGGAATTACTTTCGCCAAATCCACTTCCGTCACAAAACCTAAACCATTGCATTTAGGGCAAGCGCCATAAGGCGAATTAAAAGAAAACGCATTTGGAGAAGGTGCTTCATAAGAGATCCCCGACTCTGGACACATCAGATGCTTACTAAAAGGAATGACGACATCTGTATCCATATCCAAAATAAAAATCAACCCTTCACCCATGCTCAAGGCCAGTTCTAGGGATTTTCTAAACCGTTCTTCTTTATCTGGTGCTAATTTAATACGATCCACCACCAATTCGATATCATGTGTCTTGTATCGATCTATCTGGGGGGTAGGGCTCAATTCTTGGATGGTTCCGTTTATTCTTACTTTCGTAAAACCCTGTTTGCGTACTTGCTCAAACAGTTCTCGATAATGCCCTTTTCTTGCTCTAACCAAAGGGGCTAAGACGGATATTTTTTTATCGGTATAATTAGCCAAAATATTATCGACCATTTGGTCTTCCGAAAATTGAACCATTTTTTTACCCGTCACATAGGAATATGCATCCCCTGCTCTGGCAAAAAGCAGTCTCAAGAAATCATATACTTCGGTCACCGTTCCGACTGTTGAACGAGGATTTTTATTCGTGGTTTTTTGTTCGATGGAGATGACAGGGCTGAGCCCTGTGATTTTTTCTACGTCAGGACGTTCCATCTCTCCGATAAACTGCCTAGCATAAGCCGAAAAAGTCTCCATGTACCGGCGTTGCCCTTCTGCATAAATGGTATCAAAAGCTAGGGAAGACTTACCGCTTCCGCTAACACCCGTGATAACGACGAGTTTATTACGAGGAATGGTCAAGTCCACATTTTTTAGGTTATGGACTTTTGCACCGATGACTTGGATGAAGTCATTTTTGATTTTGGTTTTCTTAGCTGATTTTTGCATGGTTTTGATAACAACTTGGGGCTTAGATAGTTTTAGCTAGGGTAACCCATTCTGGAACATTAATTCCTTTACCCTCTTCTTGAAGCAAAATTCCCAATACTTGCCATTTTCTCCTCATTAGCAGATAGTTTACTTTTTTCTTTTTTCAATAGGAAAAGAAGATTGATTGGTAAAAAAAATCATCAAACTAGCACATCTAAAAAATTCACTATATTTGCATAAAAACCATGAAAATCCTTATTCTGCTATTTAGTTTTTTATTTTTCTTTCGTCTGCCTTTGCACAGGTTCCCCAAAGTTGCGACTGCCTACCTGACACAATGGGATATGCTACGTTTCTTCAATCGCTGGAGCCAAATGAAGACGCTCCTTTTCAATTTCATGTAAAAGGTAATTTTGCAATCGCCTATGGAGAGATCGGCAGTGGGACTCCCGACAGCGTCCAGCAATTAATTGATGATTTTCCAATGGTCACCACTATCATCATGTATGCTTGTCCTGGCTCTAGTGATGACGAGGCAAATCTCCAAGCTGCCATGCTCATAAATACCCACGGATATAAAATGTATTTACCCACCAATGGATGGGTTGCGTCAGGAGCAACAGACATGTTTTTAGCTGGCTCAAAGAGAATCATAGAAATAACAGAAGATCCTATTGGTGTCCATGCTTGGAGTGATGGGAACAATGATGCGACCGATTTCCCCGTTGGAGATGCCGTTCATCAACCCTATATTGATTACTATATGAGCATAGGTTTTACACAGCAAGAAGCAGAGACATTTTACTATTTTACCATCAATGCAGCTCCTGCAAATAATATATACTGGATGACAGATACCGAATTAGATCTATATAAAATTAGAACCTGCAAATATTCAAACAAACCTACTTATACGGTTACCCAACATGAAAATTCTTTGACGGCCAATTTATCAGATGCTACCTATCAATGGTTTGATTGCATCACCAATACTATTATCACGGATAGCACTAACCAGACTTTTACAGCAAGTGCCAATGGTAGCTATGCTGTAATAGTATCAGAAAGTGCTTGCCAAGACACTTCTACATGCTACACAATTACAGGAGTCAGCATCATAGAAAATACACTCAATACCAACCTTGTAGTTTACCCAAACCCGACAAAAGGTAAAATTTCTATCGACTTAGGTGCTCGCTATAAAGAGGTCAAATTAAAAATGTTAAATACCCAAGGAGTCGTTCTGCTAAAAGAGTA
>JAJRQS010000107.1 GCA_024280135.1 Bacteroidota bacterium
AGGTTATTCAGGAATTGGACGACTTAGGGGTTTGGCAGAATTAAGAGGTTTGGAATTTGGAATTTTAAAGGCACAAAATAATCATGTATGAAACCTTTTTTGAACGATGATTTTTTATTAGATAGTCCTTTTGCAAAAGAATTATATCATGGGTTTGCAAAATCTCAACCCATTATCGATTACCATAATCATCTTCCTCCCGAAGAAATAGCTAACAATAAACAATACGGCACCATTACTGAAGTTTGGTTAAAAGGGGATCACTATAAGTGGAGAGCCATGAGAGCCAATGGTATTGATGAAAAGTACATTACCGGCAAAGCATCAGATAAAGAAAAATTTCAGAAATGGGCGCAAACAGTGCCCAATACGATGCGGAATCCATTGTTTCATTGGACACATTTGGAGCTACAACGTTATTTTGATATTCAAGAATTGCTTACGCGAAATAATGCCGATTCCATCTTTGAACAAATCAATGAACAATTAGCCAAACCTGAATTTTCTGCTCGGGGGTTATTGAAAAAAATGAAAGTGGAATATGTTTGTACGACTGATTTGCCCACAGATACATTAGAATGGCATCGTAAGCAGAACCAATCTGATGATGAGCTGGGTATGTATCCTACCTTTCGTCCCGATAAGTTTATCGTTTTGGATAACCCTGTATTTTTAATACTATTAGAAAAATTGGAAGAAGTAGTTGGATATTCGATCAATACTTTTGAGGAGTTGATGTCTGCACTTGAGAATAGAATTGACTTTTTTCACAAGCATGGAGGTCGATTAGCGGATCATGGATTGAGTCAGCTTTTTGTACCGTCTAGATCAACTAATCTTTCTGCTACTTTGCTGAAAAGGAAACAAGGTAAACCGCTCACAAAATCGGAAGTTGTTGATTTTCAATCGATTATGATGGTTGAGCTGGGCAAGATGTATCAGCGTAAAGGGTGGACGATGCAATTACACTTGGGGGCGATACGTGATACTAATAGTAGATTATTGAATAGTGTAGGAGCCGATGTAGGTTGCGATAGTATTGGGGATTTTGCGCAAGCTGAGGGACTAAAGTTTTTTCTGGATGGCTTAGATATTAATAATCAACTACCCAAAACTATCTTGTATAATTTGAATCCAAGAGACAACGAATTATTCGTGACGATGGCAGGTAATTATAATGATGGTTCTATGGCAGGTAAAGTCCAATGGGGATCTGCTTGGTGGTTTTTGGATCAAAAAGACGGTATGGAAAAGCAAATCAATGCCCTGTCAAATCTTGGATTACTAAGCCAATTTCTGGGTATGCTTACAGACAGTCGCAGCTTTTTATCTTTTCCTCGCCATGAGTATTTTAGACGAACCCTTTGTAATCTGATTGGTCAAGATGTAGAGATGGGATTATTGCCGAATGACATCAGGTGGCTCGGTGAATTAGTCGAAAATATTTGTTACCAAAATGCTAAGCGGTATTTTGGAATTTAATAGGTTTTGTACTAACCCAAAATGAAAGACAGTGGGGTAAAAAGGTAGAAGCCTTGAATGTTAGATAATTTTTAGTTTCAATGTCCTTGTAGGCTTTTGAGTCTAGTAACAATCAGAGAAGCAAGCACCCTATACATCCGAAGGACAATCAATAATTTTAAACCCCCATCAAAAAGTCAATCAATTTATCTTTCCCAGTTAAATTGAATTTTTTGCGCAAGCGATACCGGGCGCCTTCTACACCTCTGACTGTGAGGTTGGATAAGGTTGCAATCTCTTTGGAGGTTAAATTCATACGAAGCATTGCGCACATCTTGAGGTCTTTGGAGGATAAGTCAGGATACTTGGCTTTTAGGTTATTAAAGAAACCTGTATGTATTTTATTGAAGTGCTCTACAAATTGTTCCCAGCCAGCTTCTGCATCTTCTTCGTTAGAAAGAATTTTGATAATGGAATTTAAATTTTTCTTGGTAGATAAATCGGTACAATTTTTAGTCAATTTTAGAATGTCATTTTTTACTTTTTTGAATACTTCATTTTTGTGTGCTAAGTGCAATGAGGTAGATATGAGTTCTCTGTTTTTATGGTTTATTTCTGTTTCTAATTTTTCATGTTTGAGTTGGTCGATGAGCAGTTCAGACTGTTGGACGATTTCTACTTGGTGCGTATATTTTTTTGAGAAAGAATAGAAAATCCAGCCGACGAGTGCTAAGCTACTAAAGAAATAAATGAGGTAAGCCCACAAAGTAGCGTACCAAGGGTGCAGAATGCGAAATGAGTAGGTGATTGTTTTTGATTGAATACCAAACTCATCTTTGGCTCGCACATGGAAAGTGTAGGCGCCACCTTTTAAGTTGTTGTATTCTTTTTTATGGTCAGGAGCCCAAGCTGACCATTTTGAGTTAAGCCCTTGCAACTTGTATTGATACAGGACTGTTTCGGGCCTGAAAAACTTGGTTGCAGCGTATTTAAATTGGATTGCATTTTGGCTATAGGGCAAAGTTTGAATAGCAGAATCAGGCTGTTTTGTACTGACCCTATGTCCGTCATAGTATTGCCCATTAAAAATACTTTCTTCACTATTTGGTAAGCGGACGCTATACAGGTGTAGGTGAATATCTAAACTATCTGACCATTTTTTTTTATCGTCATAAAGAAAAAATCCTTCTTCTGCTGCTAGAATTGCTTTGTTTTTGAAAGGGAGTACCGTTTCAAATCCATTCACCATCATATTAGCGATTTGCGGAAAACGCTTAACGGTCACCTCTTGAGAAAGGCTTTTTCGGTTGATGTCTATTTTTCCAATTTCAGACATACTGATATACCAGATATTTCCTTCTTCGGTTTCGACTAATCTCCTGATGCGTAGATCACGATTCAGTATTTCGTTATAAGCTTGATTCGGATAAAAACGATCTTTGGCGGGATCAAATGAGAATATCCCTTTGTTGGTTGGAAATAATAATTCGTTATTAATTAAGAAAATGTGGTTTAATAAATCGGAAGGAAGTCCATCCTTTTTTCCATATTGATGTGTGGTGAAATATGTTTTATCGTTGCTTAGTTGCAACCTGTATATCCCTTTGTTCGGGTGAGCGACCCAAATGTTACCTTGTTCATCTTGCTCTAAGAAGCGGCTAGTTTCTTCAAAACCTTTTATCTTATGGATATAGTTTAATTCATGGTCATAAAGGTTGATACCGCTGTAAGTTCCAGCAATCACAAAATTTGTATCTTTCTTGAGTCGTTGGAATAACCAATAGCCCCCATCAGGTGAAATATGTTGAATCGTTGATCCATCTGTAAGCATGGCTCCCTTGTGGTGACTGATTACTAGTTTTTGATTGATGATATTTAGATTTCGTACTAATCCATCAGACCCATTTATTTTCTTGAATTCATTCTTTTTTTGCTTAGCATACAGACCATTAGAAGTCCCAAAATAAAAGGTCCTATCTTTTAGTATACTGGTATAGCCTGTTGATTTGATATCCATGTCAGGAAAGAACTGACTAAAAGGAGAATTGTATTCGATGTGGCTGATGCCATTGTCTAATCCCGCCCATATATTATGGTTGCCATCCTCAAATATATTCAATACGGTATTACTCAGTAGCCCGTTTTTTCGATGGATGTGTTGTATCGTTTTTCCGGAAGGAGAAACAATCATGATACCTCCTAAGTTAGTACCAAATGCAAAATGCCCATCTGATAACTTCTTGGTCGTATAAATTTCGTTGCTCTTCAGAAATTCCGAGGAAGCAATATCCCAGCTTATCATTCCCTGATTGGAATGAATGAATAGACCATGATAAAGTGTAGAGATTAATTGCCGATTTTCCGACATGGGCGTAATACCTGTCAGTTGAGCTTTATGAGGCAAGGTGAATAATGGGACAACAGCATCACCACTGATTGAAAGGATAGCATTCAGTCCATCTTGTGTGACGACATGATTATCCAAAATACAAAGAGTGGTAAAATATTGTTTTGGGGCAAAATAAGTGAATTGGCCATGAGCATACTTAAATATTTTGTCTGCGGTACGAAAATAAACACCTGAGGCATGTATGACAATATCCCAAACATCATCAAAATTTTGTTCTTTTTTGTCCACCTTGTCTAGCAGGCTATGATAAGTCCAAACCCCTTTCGGGTCAGGCGCATAATAGCCTATTTCATTTTGTCCGCCTGCATAGATAATACCCGTTGAATCCAAGGCAATGGAGCGTAATGAGGAATACTTCTCTAAAGGAAAAATAGACCATTTTTGACCATTAAATGAGAGAAGACCTGCATTGTTTGCAAAATAAACTACGCCATCTCTACCTTTGAAACCCTTCCAATTCTGAATCGAAGCTGCGTAGTCCTTTTTTTTGAAATTTTGAATAAAAGGAGTACCAAAAATCTCTTGCCCATAGCCCACAAGGCTTGAAAACAAAGCTATTACTATGAATGTATAGATTCTGGTTAGATTGGTAATCATGAGGTAAAAGTACACTTTTTTTGATAAAAACGTAGTGGTATTTATGTACTTTAACGACTTATCGGCTACATTTTTCTCTTTAAGTGGGGTTTTATTATAGTATCTTTGTTTTTAATTGACCACCCAAACCATCTTCAATGTTCAATCAGTTTTTTTTTGTGTTGGTGTTGCTTTCAACTATGGCAAGTTGTACAGGTGCTAAAAGCGCTCAAGTAGTATCAGCCAATCACGTCCTCCATCCCGTTGATTCTTTATTAAACTTAATGACCATTGAAGAAAAAATTGGACAAATGTCCATTTTTACCAGTGGAGGAGACATTACGGGGGCTACTTTGCGAGATACTTATAAAGAGGATATTCGGAAAGGTAGAATTGGAGCCGTTTTTAGTGCGCATTCGGTTCGATTTACCCGTCAATTGCAAAAACTAGCTGTGGAGAATAGTCGCTTGGGGATTCCGTTGCTCTTTGGATATGATGTTATTCATGGGTATAAGACTATTATGCCCATTCCACTCGGAGGCGCAGCATCATGGGACTTAGCTGCAATCCAGCAGGCATCTCGAATTGCTGCGATTGAATCGTCTGCTGCTGGATTACATTGGACTTTTGCTCCCATGGTTGATGTCGCAAGAGACCCTAGATGGGGGCGTATTTCAGAAGGAGCAGGGGAGGACGCTTTATACGGATCGTTGGTTGCAGAAGCTAGAGTAAAGGGTTTTCAAGGAAGTGACTTGACGCAGAATAATACAATATTAGCTTGCGCAAAACACTTTGCTGCTTATGGAGCTGCTCAAGCAGGCAGGGATTACCATACCGTTGATGTTTCAGAAAGGACGCTCCGAGAAGTGTATTTGCCGCCATTCAAATCTGCAACTGAGGCGGGTGTTAGGACCTTTATGACTGCTTTTAATGAACTGGATGGCGTCCCAGCAACGGGTAATTCTTTTCTACTGAAAGATATTCTGAGAAAAGAATGGGGATTTGATGGCATGGTGGTCACAGATTACACGTCCATCAATGAAATGGTGCACCATGGCGTAGCAGCAACGGATAAAGAGGCGGGTGAGCTAGCGCTCAATGCGGGTGTGGATATGGATATGCAAGGAGCCGTTTTTTATGATCATCTCCAAAAATCTTTGACGGAAGGTAAGGTGCGTATTGAGCAAATAAACCAGGCCGTTCGGCATATTTTATTGATGAAGTACGAGCTCGGGTTATTTGAAGACCCCTTTAAATATTGTAATAAAAAGAGAGAAGAGCAATATGTTTTCTCGAAAGAGCATCGGCAGTTTGCTAGAACGCTTGCGCAAAAATCAATTGTACTATTAAAAAATGAAAAGGGGATACTTCCGCTTCCGCAAAATGCAAAGAAAAAAGTTGCCGTTATTGGTCCTTTCTTCGATAGTGAAAAAGATATGTTAGGTTCTTGGAGTGCGGCCGGTCGAGCAGAAGACTGTGTGACTTTGAAGCAAGGCCTTTTGCAAGCAGGAAGTGCACTTGAATTTTCTTTTGCAAAGGGCTGTGCGCCGTATGGAGGGGATCAATCTAATTTTGCGCAAGCTCAAAAAATCGCGAGTCAAGCAGATTATATTGTACTCTATTTAGGCGAAACGAGAGGGATGAGTGGAGAGGCTGCCTCTCGGTCGGACATAGGATTGCCCGGACATCAGTCGGCTTTGGCGAAGATGTGCAAGAAGCTCGGCAAACCCCTAATTGTTATTTTGGCTAATGGAAGACCGTTGACGATCCCTTGGTTGGCAGAGCATGTGGACGCCATTGTGGAAACCTGGTTTTTGGGTACAGAGGCTGGAAATGCAATAGCAGATGTACTTTTAGGGAAGTATAATCCCTCTGGGCGTTTGCCCGTGACTTTTCCTCGTAGAGTAGGGCAGATCCCTATTTTTTACAATATGAAAAATACGGGGCGTCCCTACGAAGCCAACAATAAGTTTACAAGTAAATATTTGGATACTCCGAATACACCTCTTTATCCCTTTGGCTTTGGTTTAAGTTATACCCCTTTTAAATATGGCTCGATTAAGCTAAAACAGCCTTTTTTGTCGAAAGACATGCCTTTAGATGTTTCGATTACCATTGAAAATACAGGGAGTCAAGAGGGAACAGAAACCGTCCAATTGTATATTCGAGATTTGGTTGCAAGTGTAACCAGACCGGTCAAGGAACTAAAAGCTTTTCAACAAGTAGTTTTGAAGAAAGGCGAACGCAAAGAAGTGCATTTTACCCTTTCGGAAAAAGATTTGATGTTTTTTGATAAGAAAATGAATTGGGTTGTAGAACCTGGTGAATTTGAACTTTTCATTGGCGCAAATGCCCAGACATCCAGAAAAGTATTATTTACCTTTCGTTAAAAAAAACAAACATGCTCAATACCTTCAGATTTAGTTTGCTTATGCTACTTTTGCTATGCAGTCAGGCATCATTCGCTCAGTCACATGACACGTTACTGATTGATTTTGGCGATAAATTATCGGCCTTTCCTTGGAATAATGTAGAAGATCCCATCGTGGGTTCTGTTACGAATTTAATCAAGTCCGATGGCGTCCTCTCTGGAGTAAAAATAGCCGTAAATGATCCCTTTAATGGTATCAATCACGCAGGCACACAAAGCCCTAACAGCAGTATTGGTTTTCCTTCTACTGCTACAGAAGAGAGTTTTTTTGGAAATGAGTATTTATTTGATTCTAAGATTGTACCTACGGGTGGCGTTGTATTAAGTAACTTAACTCCGAGTAGAACCTATTCATTTTCGATTTTTTCATCGAGATTTGCGTCAGACAACAGAGAGACACAATACATCGTAGCCGGTGAGACGAGCGATACATTGTATTTGAATGTAAGTGCTAATACGAGTACTGTTGTCACAGCAGAAATGAAGCCCAATGCCGCTGGGAATATTACGGTTACAGCCTCTGCAGGCGCCAATAACAATAACACCTACCACTTCTTTTATCTAGGTAGTATGAAGGTGGTATATGA
The DNA here is from genome assembly GCA_024280135.1 of Bacteroidota bacterium. Lineage (GTDB taxonomy): Bacteria > Bacteroidota > Bacteroidia > Chitinophagales > Saprospiraceae > HyVt-613. Next base: position 7,466 of record JAJRQS010000107.1, read on the forward strand.
GCACGAAGAACCATTAGAAAAGTCTTTAACACTTAATCATCCAGTCGGAGGTGAATTTTGGCAAGTAGGACGGACAGGGTATATTCGATGGAAGTCCGTGGGATATGGTAAAGTCAAAATCGAATATTCGCAGGATAATGGACAATCTTGGGATTGGATAGCAGAGGAAGCCGCTGGGTTAGGCAAATATGACTGGGTGATTCCCAACACCCCTTCGACCAACTGCTTGATTAGGATTTCTGCAGGTACAGATGAACAAGTAAGCTATACTTTCGAAGTTACGAGTAATAATGAGGATTGCCCCATTGTGATACTAGGTTCGTCAACGGCGGCAGGTACTGGGCCTTCTCATCTCGATAGTGCTTGGGTAAACAAGTATGATTTGTACCTGAATAAGCATACAGGCAATCAAGTTTTTAATTTAGCACAAGGCGGATATACGACTTATCATATTTTACCGACAGGTACTGCTATTCCTAGTGGTGTGAATGTTGTCATAGATCAAGATAAGAATGTGACCAAAGCCTTGTCCTATAATCCAAAGGCAATCATTATCAATATGCCTTCAAATGATGCAGCTTATGGTTTCCCTGTTAGTGCCCAGCTAACCAATTTCGATAAGATTATTGATAAAGCAGAGAATGCAGGTGTTGAAGTCTGGATATGTACGCCACAACCCCGTAATTTTAATGTTCCATCGAAAGTAGCTATTCAATTTGAGCTATTAGATTCTATGATGGCTCGATATGGGGACAAAGTAATCGATTTTTGGAATGGCATTGCAGATGATTCTGGGTTTATTAAATCCGAATATAACTCTGGTGATGGAGTTCACCTAAACGATAAGGGGCATCAACTGCTCCTTGAACGGGTAAAGGCCGTCGGAACTGAGTCTGCTTTATGTCTTGCGCCAAATGCGACCCGTTCAGTATCTGCTTTAAAGCCTTCAGTAGTGATTTATCCAAACCCCTCAAAAGAGGAAATTAACTTAGTTTTTCAAAATTGGCCTCTTGGAAGAACAAGCATACAAATTGTAAATATCTACGGGCAAGTGCTCAATGAACGGGAATTACATGTTTTTAGCGCGAATCAAAAAGTCAATTGGACTCCGCATCTAACAAAAGGCGTACATTTTTTGTCAATTATGGGCGAAAATGGTTCAAAATGGGTTGAAAAAATAGTGCGATAATTACATTTTTATTTCTTCATAAATCGTATTGCTAAAATGAAAACTTTCCTTTGTTTTATTGATGTTTTATAAATTTGTGTATGCTAAAACGTAGTGTTTTGTGATAGAATTATCTAAAAAAAAATACTTTGCGTGTTTTAAGAGTGGTCTTTTTTTTTAATGTGATGAGGGTTACATGTATTTTTGTGCACTTCTTAACCAAACACCACTCAAATGAAAATAAGATTTACGATTATCTTGTTTATGTCTTTTCTAGTCATAGGTCTTAATGGGCAAACCGTCTCAGGAGATGTAAAGGATACTGCAGGAGAGCCTTTGGCTTTTGCCTCGGTAGTGGAGCAAGGAACCACCAATGGGGTCGATACAGACATAGATGGACATTTTTCCATTGATCTGACCGCTTCAAATGCGACTTTGGTATTCTCCTATTTGGGATATGCTTCAAAAACAGTTGTTTATGCTGGACAAAATCAAATCACAGTTACTTTAGAGGAAGATGCTCAGGTCTTAGGAGATGTAATAGTCGTTGGATATGGTGTCCAAAAGAAAAGCGATGTAACTGGAGCGGTGAGCAGTATTAAAGTAGATGACGCTAAAGCATTACCTTCCACCAATGTTGCAGAAATGCTTCGTGGAAAGTCAGCAGGTGTCCAAATTACCTTAACAGATCCACGTCCAGGAGGAAATTCTAGCATCTTGATAAGGGGAAAGAATTCATTTCTCGGAGGTAATGAGCCTTTGATCGTATTGGACGGTGTCCCAATTGATGATATCAATAGTGTCAACTCAGAGGACGTAAAATCCATTGAAATATTGAAAGATGCTTCGGCTCAAGCTATTTATGGAGCTAGGGCTTCTAATGGAGTTATCTTGATTACAACGAAAAGAGGGAGTGAAGGTAAATTGAAAGCCGCCTATCATGGTTTTTATGGTGAAAGTTGGTTAACTAAGAATTTTGAGTTGTATTCGGGGGAGGAATTTGCTCAATTAAGAAGGGAAGCTTTTCGTTCTGATGATGCGAATGATGAATATTTACCCGAAGATTTTGTGTTTACGCCTCTTCAATTAGAAGCAATGGCAAAAGGAGAATATGTGAATTGGGAAGATGAAATACTTCAAAATGCGGTGCAACAAAGTCATTCTATTTCGTTGCAAGGAGGAGGAGAAAAAGCCTCGATATACACGGGTTTTAGTTATTATGACCAAGCAGGAATTATTCCTGGATCAAAGTACAAGCGTGGAACAGCAAGGGTGAATTTTGACTACAAGGTTTCTGATAGA
>JAJRQS010000108.1 GCA_024280135.1 Bacteroidota bacterium
GACCAATGGCACACTGATACGCTTCAAACCTGACGTAGAATTATTCAAGAAGTACCGGTATGTTAATGAGTATGTAGAAAATTTACTTTGGAATTATGCTTACTTGAATACGGGATTAAAGATTAAGTTTAATGGTAAAACTTTACAATCTAAAAATGGGTTAAAAGATTTACTGGAAAGGAAAAACCAGAATGACTTATTTCGATATCCAATCATCCACATCAAGGGTGATGATATTGAAATGGCGATTACTCATGGAGCCCATTATGGAGAGCAATATTATTCTTTTGTCAACGGCCAACATACGACCCAAGGCGGTACGCATCTAAATGCTTTTAAGGAAGCTTATGTCAAAGTAATACGGGATCATTTCGGAAAGAATTTTGATACAAAAGATATCAGAAGCTCCATAATAGCAGCTATTAGTGTGCGTATCGAAGACCCTGTTTTTGAATCACAAACCAAAACAAAACTAGGGTCTAATAATATATCGGGGGATCCAGCTTCCTTGACGATTAGGACATGGATGTTAGAGTTTTTACGAAAGGATTTGGATAATTATTTGCATCAATTTCCCGAAACAAAAGAAGGCCTGCTTAGACGCATCATTCAATCGGAACGGGAGCGTAAAGAAATGGCAGGTATCAAGAAGATAGCCAATGCCCGTGCAAAGGCTGCCAAAATCCACAATAAAAAATTAAGAGACTGTAAGTTCCATCTAGATGGAAAAGGACCAGATGAGAAACGACTGAATACCACCATTTTTATTACGGAGGGTGATTCGGCTAGTGGGTCGATTACCAAAGCAAGAGATGTTGATACACAAGCAGTTTTTAGCTTGCGCGGAAAACCTTTGAATTGCTATGGGATGAGCAAGAAGATTGTTTATCAAAATGAAGAACTCAATCTCCTGCAACACGCCTTGAATATCGAAGATGGCATTGAATATTTGAGGTTTAACCAAGTGGTCATTGCGACAGATGCCGATGTAGATGGTATGCACATTCGGTTGCTTTTATTGACTTTCTTTTTACAGTTTTTTCCAGACCTCGTTAGAGAGGGGCATTTGTATATTTTAGATACCCCCCTTTTTAGAGTCCGTGATAAAAAGAAAACTTTTTATTGTTTTAGTGAGGAAGAGAAACAAAGTGCGATAAAGGAATTGAGAGGAAAAGCAGAAGTCACCCGATTCAAAGGACTAGGTGAAATTTCACCAGATGAATTTGAAGATTTCATTAATGAAAATATGAAACTAGATCCTGTCAACTTAGTAGAAGGGGACAGCATCGATGCTATTCTTGAATATTATATGGGGAAGAACTCTCCAGCTCGCCAAACTTTTATTATTGATAATCTAAAGGTAGAGATTGATAAAGTTGTGGAAGAGGAGGTGTTAGACTAGTTTTTGATTGTAATTCGTTTAGCGACATTTTGCCCATCCAAAGCAGCGGAGACAATACCACCTGCGTAGCCTGCACCTTCGGCACACGGGTATAGCCCTTTGATGACTACATGTTGATAGGTTACTTTGTCACGGGGTATTCTAACAGGGGCACTAGTGCGGCTTTCCACGGCAACGACATTGGCTTCTGCGGTGTAATAGGTCGGCATTTTTTTCTTAAATATTTTTAATCCTTCTTGCAAATGCTTGGTGATAAATTCTGGCAGTAATTCATCTACCCGTCTGGAGAGTAGTCCAGGAATGTAGGAAGAATCGGGTAGGGTGGAAGATAGTCGTCTTTCGACAAAATCGGTCAATCGTTGAGCAGGTGCTTTTTGACTGCCATCTCCAGCTGCAAATACTTTTTGTTCGATACGTTACTGAAACTCCATACCCGCCAGTGGGTTTTGGAGGACGTCTTCGCCAAAATCTTCCAGTCTGATTTCTGTGACGAATCCCGAATTTGCAAAAGGAGAATCTCGTCTAGATAAAGACATACCGTTGACTACAATTTCTCCTGGTGCCGTAGCAGAAGGGACAATCAAACCGCCAGGGCACATGCAAAAAGAAAAAACGCCACGCTTTTCCACTTGGCAAGCAATATTATAACTTGATGCAGGTAGATTTTTATTTCGTTCTTTAGTGCGATATTGAATCTGATCGATGATGGGTTGAGGGTGTTCGAGTCTGACCCCGAGGGCAAAAGGTTTTGCTTCTATTTTGATATTTTTTTGCGCAAGTAAACGATAGACATCCCTCGCAGAATGACCAGTGGCAAGTATGACAGGGTTACCCAAAATCTCTTTATTACTATTAATAACAATACCTTGAACTTCATTGCCCTTGATAATTAAATCTGTCATCTTGGATTTAAAATGAATTTCGCCTCCATATTTTTCGATAGTCTCCCGTATCGCTTGGATAATACGGGGCAGTTTGTTTGAACCGATATGCGGGTGTGCATCCACTAAAATGTCTGCTGGTGCACCATGCTCTACGAGTAGTTGCAGTACCTTTTCTATTTTGCCACGCTTATGGGAACGCGTGTATAATTTACCGTCGGAATAGGTGCCGGCTCCGCCTTCTCCAAAACAATAATTGGAATCTGGATCAACCAACCCGAATTGTTGAATGTCACGTAAACTTTTACGGCGCTCCTGAACATTCAACCCTCGTTCAAAAATGATGGGGCGAATCCCTCGTTCTATTAATTCCAAGGCCGCAAAATAACCCGCAGGGCCCGCTCCTACGATGATAGCAGAAGGCTGTTCTTTGACAGAAGATAATAGCGGTAAATACCCTGCTGGTTTTTGAGGAAGTTCTCCTTGATAAATTTGAACACGTAGCCGAAAAACTATTTTTCTTTGACGGGCATCTATCGAACGTTTACGAATATGAAGATGATCAATTTTATCCCAGCCTGATTTTTCAAGTGCCTTTTGGCGAATGATTTCGAGGTTCTGAATATCCTCTGGGCTGATGGCCAACTCTATTTCTTTATACATCTTTTAGTCTTCTACCAACTGATAAACTTGACGAAGATTTCGTCCAATTTCGTCTAAGTCTAAACCATATCCGACAATAAATGCATTGGGAATGTCAAATCCTCGATAATCAATTTGTACTTCATGCTTGATCGCTTCTGGTTTGACAAAAAGCGAGGCAATAGCAATAGAATTGGGGTTTTGTTCTGCTAAGGTCTTCACAAAATGATTCATCGTTAAGCCTGAATCAATAATGTCTTCGATGATAATGATGTCCTTTCCCGCTAGATTATCGTTGAATTTTCCTGTTTTGACTGTGCCAGAAGAAGCTGTGCCTTCGTAGGAAGATAGCTTAATGAAACCCATCTCACAGGCCCCGTCGTATGCCCGTACCAGGTCGGCACCGAAGACAAAAGAACCATTTAATATTAACAAAAAATAAGGGGTTTTGCCTTGGTAATCTTGGGTAATCTTTGCCCCTATCTCTTGGACTTTAGATTGAAGAGTGGCTTCGTCAATAAAAACGGAAAATTTTCTATCTCCGATGGTAACAGTATCTGGAACAATCATTTGTTCAGTTTTCATAGGTGTATTTTGCAGTGTTAATCTTTAACATCATTTAATACTACGACCCCTTTCGCCATGAATTTGAGTTCCTCTTCGGGTTCTGTAATGGCGTCGATTACTTCTTGGGACTCACCAGCATCTGAAGCATAATGTTTTAATTCTTGGACGGTGGTCACTTCTCTATACGCATAGCCATCAAGTACCACATCTTTTCCTGCAATATCAAAAGGCATAAAGAAACCATAATCTTCAAATTGGACAAACATCTCTTCCCCATCTTTATCGGCTATGGTCATCCAGCAGCCTTTTTTCTGACAGACCTCACGGGCAGTACCGCTTACCTTTACAGGAAAAGAATCTCTGTCCCCCATTTTTTCTAGCATGGCACTATAGGAGATAGCCTTGTCCGTAGTGATTTTGGCACCGTAATACTTATTGGTATCAACATCTGATTTGCAGGCGAATAGTCCGATGCTTAGTAGAATGAATAGTAAGTTTTTCATATAACAGGTGTTTTAGAGTAAAGAATAAGGTTCTCAGCAATGGATGCAAAGATAGTGAAAAAAAGACTAGGGTAGAAAAAAAAGTTATAGAATAAACGGCTATCTTAGCGGAAGAAAATGCTAAAGCGTCGCAGTAAAATATGATCTCAATCTGTATCCCAATTTATAATGTTGATGTAACGGCGCTCGTTACGGAGTTGTCTAGTCAAATAGAACAGCTGGAAGTGCCAGCAGAATTGATATTGATTGATGATTGTTCGAATCTTGCTTTCTTAATGGCTAACGAAGAGGTCTGTAAAGCCAAAAATTATATCAAGTTAAAAAAGAATATTGGTCGATCTGCTATTCGGAATCGTTTCTTAGTTTATGCAAAATATAAGTACCTACTTTTTTTGGATTGTGATGCGCTTATTCCAGCTAAAGATTTTCTGCAAAAGTATATCGAAGAAGTAAATAATTCTTCGGCACAAGTGATTTGTGGTGGCCGAGTTTATCCCATTGAACGACCTGAAAGAAACAGATTACTTCGATGGAAATACGGCACAATAAAAGAAAGTCAGTCTTATTTAGAAAGGAATAAAAGGCCCAATCAATCCTTTATGACCAATAATTTTTTGATCCAAAAAAATATTTTTGAGTCAATAAAATTTGAAGAAAGACTAGTAGAATATGGGCATGAAGATACTTTGTTTGGTTTTGAATTAAAAATAAAAAACATCCAAATTACGCATATAGACAACTCCATATTAAATGGAGACTTTGAAAAGAATAAGCAGTTTCTTATTCAGACAGAAAAAGGAATAAAAAACCTAGTCCAGATATTGGAGTATAAAAATTTTGATAATAGTTTTATTGAAGATGTGACACTCCTACGAACTTATTACAAATACTATTCAGTTAGAAAGGTGATAAAGGGAACTTTTCAAATGCTTGAGCCAGGTATTAAATACTTCTTAGATAAAGGCTATGTGAGCCTTCGCCTGTTCGATTTCTATAAACTAGGGACACTTGCCGTAAATATAGATAAACTAAAGCGACATCATAAATGATTTTTTACTCTTCAAAAACATATTGAATAATATTCGCACCCATCTGTAAGGCAAGTGTACGAAGGGTTTCACTATCTTTGTGCACTTCCCAGTCTTCCCAGCCATCCCCTAAATCACATTCGTAATCATAAAAAGCAACCAACCTTCCTTCCCACATCAGACCAAAACCTTGGGGTGCTTTTTTGTTGTGTTCATGGATTTTGGGTAAGCCATTTGGGAAGTCATATTTTTGGTGAAAGATAGGATGAGAAAAGGGTAATTCAACAAAGTCTAATTCGGGAAAAACTTTTTTCATAGCGACTCTAATAAAAGGATCTAATCCATAGTTATCAGATATTTCTAGAAAGCCTCCGCCTATCAAATAGGTACGTAAATTCTCCGCATCGCTATCTGAAAAAATAATATTTCCATGCCCTGTAAGATGCAATAGTGGATACCCAAAAATTTCTGCGCTGCCAACATCCACAGTGGCATAGTCTGGATCAAAACTAGTTCCCAGATGGGTATTACAATAATTGGATAAATTTGTCAAGGCCGTTGGGTTGGCATACCAGTCCCCACCTCCGCTGTATTTTAGCAGTGCCATCTTCATCGTCGGTGCTTGTGCTTGCGCCGAAAAAACACCCAAAAAAAACACAAGAGCAAATAAATATTTCATATCAAAAATTATCAGTCATTTAAAAATCTAAAAGCAGCGGCTACATAAATACCTGCCGTCTCCGTTCGAAGCCGACTCCTACCCAAAGTAAGTCCAATAAACCCATTTTTGAGCGCA
>JAJRQS010000109.1 GCA_024280135.1 Bacteroidota bacterium
AGTCTTTTTAACGGGCACCAATTGGCGATTTTGTATTATGAAAAAGGGAGATATTTAAATAACCTTAGTAAGCATGTTGAGGCTATTGGGAGTTTGAATCATGCCTTGACTCAGTTTGAAGCGGAAGAAGATCATTTGTTTATTGCAAAAACGAACGAACTACTAGCCAACGCAAATTCATTCTTAGGTAAAGAAGAGCTGGCTTATGACTATATTCAAAAAGCACTCAGGGGATACGAAGCAATGGGTAATAAAAGAAGGCAGGCTACTGCTTATAATTCTTTAAGTTATGTTATGTTTTTAAAAGGTGATTTAGTTGGGGCAGCTAGTTTGGTGAAAGAAGCTATGAGAATCCATGAAGAATTAAATGATAGTTTTAGTCTTGCTTCTACCTATAATAATTTGGGCTACATTTATGAGAAAATGTATGAACCCAATTTAGCCATTAAATACTACAAAAAAGCGGTTCGTATAAAAAGAAAACTGTCTCCATTTAGCTCTATTTCTTTAATTAATCTAGCAGCAGTTTATAATGATATAGGGCGAGAACCTGAAGCAAACGCCTTGTTGTTGGAAGCATTAGAGGGTGAAGAAAGTAGCAACAACTTGATTGTACAAAGTGAGATTTATGATGCTTTGTTGCGTGTATCGATTGGGCAAAAGGATACAAATAAGTCTTTTTTATATGTCCATAAGAAAGACTCCATTAGTACCATTCAAACGGCTAAAGAAAATGAAGAGAAACTGAATTTGGTGGAAAAACAATATGAATTAAAGGTTAGAGAAAAGGAGTTAGAGCAAGTTAGGAAAGTGAACAACAAGAACAGAATTATTTTTGTTACTACGTTTATTATGTTTTTTTTAGGCGGTTTACTGTTGTTTTTGAAGAATAGAAACAAAGAATTGATGTTAACGCAGGACAAGTTGAGATTAGAACAAAAAGTTTTGCGTTCGCAAATGAATCCCCATTTTATTTTTAATGCACTCTCGGCTATTCAGAATTCTTTGATGGATAACGACCCCATACAGTCAGCTAGTTATTTGTCCAGATTTGCAAAATTGATTCGACAGAATTTCGACTTTATTAACCGCAGGACGATCACTTTAGCGGAAGAGTTGGATGCGCTTAAGAATTATTTGGACACTCAAAAAATGCGTTTTCAAGAAAAGTTTGATTACATCATTTATACTGCGGAAGATATAGATGTGGAGGAAGTGACGATTCCTCCTTTGTTGATACAGCCTTTTGTCGAAAATGCGATTGAACATGGATTTAAAAACAAAAAAGGAAAAGGTTTAATTGTTATTAGAGTTTTTTCCAAAAACGGCTTTATCTGTTACGAAATAAAAGACAACGGCTCTGGCTATTCGCTCAGAGAAAAAGATAATAAAATACATTCTACGGATATTTTTAAAGAACGTATTCGACTCTTTGGAGAAAAAGGAAGCAGTACTTTTGAAATTTCTCCTTCTAAGGAAGGAACCACCATAAAATTTTGTTTGAAAATATGAGAAATGCTATTATTGTTGAAGATGAAATAGGCGTTAGATCGGCATTGAAGAAAATGCTTAAATTAATGCATCCAGGGATGAAAATCGTCGCAGAAACGGGAAGTGTCTCCGAGGCATTGGTATTGTTAAAAGATCATAAGCCTGAACTAGTCTTCATGGATATTGAACTTGAAGATGGGACAGGATTTGATATCTTGAATCAACTAGAAGATATCGACTTTAAAATAATTTTCACAACAGCATACAGTGAGTATGCTATTAAAGCGTTTAAGTATAGTTCTATTGATTATCTACTGAAGCCAGTTGACCCGATGGAGTTAAAAGGTGCTGTGGAGCGTGCCTTTTTAAGCTTAGATGGAGAGCGTGAACATAGAGAGTTGCTTGAGGTGTTGAGAAATAATATTGAAAAAAGACCACCCAAAATTGTCCTTAAAACAACAGAGCAAAGACATATTATAGATGTAGAAAATATCATTCGATTGGAAGCAGATGGAGCTTATACTTCTTTTGTCTTGAAGAATAAAAGGATAATTGTTTCTAGAAATATAAAGCATTATCAAAACCTTTTGGGGGAGGATTTTATTCGTTGCCACCAGTCACATTTAGTACATGTTAATCACATTAAAGGTGTTGATAAACAAGGATCGTTAATGATGTCTAATGGGGACTTGGTGCCCATCTCTACTCGAAAACGTTCGGAGATTGTTCAGCGGATAAAAAGTTTATGAGCCTACATCCTTTTTTGGTTTTTAATCCTTACATTTTAATATAGCGTAAAAGCGAATCCAAGTCTTTTACGCTTTCATGATATTCCAAAAAATAATAAGCTTTCTCATTATTGTTAAAGTAGAAGAATGTAGCAAAATTAGATCTAGAGTCAATAGTAGCGCAAGAATCAATGGCTGAGATTTCGTATTTGAATTTTAAAGCTTTCCAATAGTTTGAAGAGTATTGAAGCGCGCCAATATTCTGAATCGTATGGCAGTCTAATTCGTCGTCAAACCCATATATGTGAATGATTAAATCATTATTCAGTAAGGAGGCCATATTTTGGTTATATGGCTCCATTTTAACTTGGTAGGCTGCTAGGTAATGATTTTCCGAAAGGGTATCTCTAAAAAAATCTTCCGTAAGTAATTCAGATCCAAGTTTTTTCTGAAAGGAGGAAAATGTTTTTTGCGCAAGTGTATTTTTAATAGAAAAATCAGCCTCCTTTTTCATGGAATTAGGCAATATGATTTTAGTATTATTATTGGATAGGGTAAAAT
>JAJRQS010000110.1 GCA_024280135.1 Bacteroidota bacterium
ATTATTAGAAAATGGAGATATAGAAATCGGCGTACACATTGCGGATGTTACCCATTTTATGCAAGAAGGCACACCGTTGGATCAAGAAGCTTATGAGCGTTCCACTTCGGTCTATCTCGTAGATAGAGTCTGCCCGATGTTGCCCGAAAAATTATCTAATAACTTATGTTCCTTGCGTCCAAATGTAGATAGACTGGCATTTTCAGCGGTGTTTACTTTTGACAAGCAATTGGGTATTAAGAAAAGATGGTTTGGAAAAACGGTCATTCATTCGGATAAGCGTTTTGCTTATGAAGATGCACAAGAAGTCATTGATGCCAAGAAAGGTCCTTTTGCAAAAGAGCTTTTAACTTTGAATAAGATTGCCCTTCACTTGCGTAAACGTCGTTTTAAAGAAGGGTCAATTAGTTTTGAAACCGATGAAGTGAAATTCAAACTAGATGAAGCGGGTAAGCCCATTGGCATTTATTTGAAGACTCGAAAAGACACGCATTTATTGGTAGAAGACTTTATGTTGTTAGCGAATAGAGAAGTGGCTGAATACATCAATCGAAAAGCAAAAGGCGATAAAGAAATTCCGTTTGTCTATCGGATTCACGATTTACCAGACACGGAAAAGATTGTTGACTTTGCACGTTTTGCAGGTTCGATGGGTGTGAAGTTTGATATTCAAACGCCAAAGTCCATTGTTGAATCCTTTAATAAGTTATCAGAATTAGCGGAGACTAGACCCGAATTAAAAATACTAGTTATCATGGGAGTCCGCACGATGGCGAAGGCCGTTTATTCCCCAGAGAATATAGGACACTATGGATTAGGGTTTGAGTATTATTCTCATTTTACTTCGCCTATTCGGAGATATGCGGATGTGCTGGTGCATAGATTACTAGCGAAAAATTTGGACAAAACGTATCGAGCAGATAAGAAGCAATTAGGCGATCAATGTCGCCACATTTCTAATCAAGAACGCAAAGCAGTAGATGCCGAAAGAAAAAGCGTGCGGTATAAGCAAGTAGAATTCATGCAAGAATTTGTCGGACATACCTTTGAAGGATTGATTCGAGGTTTTGGCACGAGAGGTTTCTTTGTGGAATTAATTGATAATTATTGTGATGGCATGGTGCCGTTTGATTCTTTGGGAGAACACTTCCAAATAGAACGGGGACGAATGCAAGCTAGAGGGAAACGAACGGGTCGAAAATTCCAAATGGGCGATCACGTAAAAGTGTTAGTCGTATCCGCTAATCTTGAAAAGCGTGAAGTAGAATTTCAAATTGCGGAATAAATAAAAAATATGAAACCAATTAAAATAGGTTTGATAGGATTGGGTAATGCAGGCAGCCAATTGGCAAGGGCATTGCACCGAAAGCATTTGGGGCTACATGCTGTGTTTACGCGAGACGAGCAAAAAGCGAGCAGCATCGGTCGGCGTATGCGTATTTTTTACACCCATGACTTGAGTGCCATTCCCAAAGGTTTAGATTTATATATTTTAGCCGTTTCGGATAGTGCGATTACTGAAGTAGCCGCACAATTAGCCAAAGTGATAGGCGATGCAAATGTGGTGCACATATCGGGTGCCGCCTCTTCCAAGACATTGGCTCCTTTTTTTAAATCCTATGGCGTTTTTTACCCTTTGCAAACGTTGACGAAAGGACGAAAAATAAAATTCAAAGAGATCCCGATTTGTATTGAAGCGAACAATGAGCCGTTGAAATCCATGTTGTTAGATTTGGCAAGAGGCCTTTCGGAAAAAGTGTACTTTATTAATGATGAAGAGCGGGCCTGGTTACATGTAACAGCAGTGATGGTCAATAATTTTACCAATCATCTTTATAGTCTTGCAGAAAAAATAACCAACGATAAAGATTTATCTTTTGACTTGTTACGCCCTTTGATTTTAGAAACAGCTTCCAAAGTGCAAAAGATGGATCCAAAAGATGCACAAACAGGCCCTGCCGCTAGAGGGGATCAAAAAACCATTGAGGCACATATGGAAAAACTAGAGCAATATCCAGATATTTTGAAAGTGTATGAGGTGTTGACGAAATCGCTAGAGAAGTGATTCTGATAGGGATACTGAGGCAGAATATTAGGACATGTATAATATAGCGAGGCGATTTAAAGAAGCCTTGATTTTTTACAATAAACTTCGATCATGAAGAACAAGCATCACAGCATCACAACATCAATTGAGGATGGTTGCGCATGTGACTGCGAAACTTATGCTTGGGCTAATGCCGTTGGTGGTTCTTCTGGTTACGCTTCTTTTAACATTGATTGTAATGATCCTTGTTCAACTGTAGAACATCATACAGTTCTCGAAGACGGTGGTTCCGGTGTTAGGAATTGTAAAAGAAGAATCAAAACTAAAGTAGTTAGAAAAGCCTCCGACGGAGGTGTACTAGTCGAATCAGCAGCCAACATGGCAGGAGCAACGGTCAATGAAAACTCACCAGGTTTTTCCAAAGAATACTTTATGATGGCAGGTTCTACACACTTTCAGTTACGGAACGATAAAAACCTGGAGATAAAGCTAAAAAAACTTTATATTGGTGATTATCATAAACACTTCATATTAACTAAATAACTATGAAATACATATTGTTTATTTCAATACTGCTACTAGCTTCATGTCAGAAAAAGAGTGTTCCTGTTTCCAGTCCTTGTGAGCCTTATAAAATGTGTGATACGATGGTGGAATGGAGGCTACCGCTTTTGCAAGATACCTTTAGGAATCAATCTTTAAGTACGATGGGTTGCACACTCTTGAGTGGAGGTCGGCTATTGTTTTCTTTCGATGATGATCCAGAAATTATTCGTTTGGTAGATGTGTCCACACAAGAATTGATTTGGGAGTGGGAAGATTATATACCTGGAACCACCGGTGGTTTTTCGGACTTCGAGATTATTGAGGATAAGTACTTGTATTTAAATTCTAGCAATGAGCATTATTGTATTGATTTGAATACCGGGCAGACCTTGTGGAGTCATAAGTTGCCGTTCAAAGTTGGACATGGACATTCATCTCATTTTAGATTCAAAGTGTATCAAGAGAGAAGATACGGAGGAGACCCGGCATATCCAGATAGGACAGTTATATATGAAGCGGATATTTCGGATGGCAAATGGTCTCCGATATTTGAGACAAAAAAACCAGAAGAAGAGGATGCCTTTGATTCTGACTTGCAAGTACCTAGCGTATATATAGATGGAGTAGGAGATTCCATTATGATTTTTCAAGATAGGAGAGGTAGAAGAAATATGCTGCCTGAGCATTATACCACTTTATATGCTTATAACAAGACGAAACAAGAAGTCCTTTGGAAAAGGGAGAACTTAGCTCCAGCTGATGTCAGTAATGTTCAAAATCCACCCGTGATAGACGAAGCGGGAAATCGAGTATTCTTTTTGACTCGGTTCACTGTTTTTTGCTTTAACCTAGAAACGGGAGACCCGATATGGAAGATACCTTTGGATTATGCAGGGGTGGTGAGTGGTAATTATTTTTTGGCAGATAATAAGCTAATTACGAAGTCAGATCAAGGTTATTTAATTTCTTTTGATGCGGATACTGGAGAGCGACTCTCCTATACTAAGATGGGCGGATGCTGTACAGATAATGTTAAGGCTGTAGGTAATCGGATTTACATGACGGATATAACGCATTTATATGTTGCAAATTTGCATACTGGCAAGCTGACCTGGCGCTATGGCGGTTGGGGCGGTTTTAATGGACAAGTAGCTGTAGATGAAGAAAATGATGTGATATATGCCGTCGGCTCGTATTATTTATATGCAATGAAAAAGCCGCCTTATTGAATATTTGAAAGCCCTTGGTTTACGGCTGAGGGCTTTTTTTTCTTGGGATGTCGTAGTGGCTGTAACCAGTTGACTAAGATTATTCTGAAATTCCCTCATTCGATCCTGATGCCTATCTGAACTCATTCGACCTTATTGCCCACTAGCCTGCTG
>JAJRQS010000111.1 GCA_024280135.1 Bacteroidota bacterium
CGTATATACAGTAAAAGCACAAATATTATTATAACCACAGGCAGCCAGCCCCCGATCCGTTGTCCTAGTTTAAACTGTTCACTTGTTGTGTCAACACCCGGATGCATAATTCTTTTTTGTGCAAACAGCAAAACTTCGAAGAAAAGGAAAGAAAGAGAAAAAAAGACTTTCTTCATTTGTAAACAATTTAGACACTATCAATTGATTATCAATAGGTAAGGCATGAACCCCAAGAAACCTTTACCCTTATTGGGATCACAAAGTTATTATAAATAATGGAATAAAAAAGTCTGAATCATTTTTTTAAAAACTATTTATCTTTTTCTTTTCACTTAAAGAAACTTCTGTTATATATTTGTACCTAACCGCGTTTTGAACTACATTCTTCACTAACAAACATTTACAAATGAAACGAATTTTACTCGTTCTTTGTATCCTTGCAGTATCCATAGGTTCTATGGACGCTCAGGTTACAACATCTACCATTTATGGCAAGGTAGTTGACGAAAATGGTCAGCCTCTCGAAGCTGCCACTGTTGTCGCTATCCACACGCCTTCTGGCACTCAATATGGGACTTATACCTCCGCAGATGGAGGCTATCGAATTCCAAATATGAGAGTTGGTGGGCCGTACACTATTGAAGCTAGTTATGTTGGCTATGAGCCATCACTACTAGAAGATTATTACTTGACAGTCGGACAGAAAAAGAAGATCTCTATTAAGATGAGTACTTCTGCAATAGAACTAGAAGGGGTTACCGTTGTAGCCAACAAAAGTTCTATTATTAATGGGGACCGAACAGGTGCTTCTACTACTATCAGTAGCAAGCATTTAGAAAAACTACCCACTATCTCCCGTTCTGCTAAAGATTTCACTAGACTGACGCCTTCTTCAGATGGCAACTCATTCGGTGGTCGAAATAGCAAAATGAATAACTTCACCTTAGATGGATCCGTATTCAACAACCCTTTCGGCTTGGATGCCGCTACACCTGGTAGCCAAACGAATGCACAACCCGTTTCACTGGATGCCATTGACCAAATACAAGTTGATATTGCCCCTTACGATATCAAAATGTCTGGATTTACAGGAGCTTCTGTAAATGCCGTAACCAAGTCTGGTACAAACACATTCAAAGGAACCGTTTTTGGCTTTTACCGTAACCAGGACCTAACGGGCAGTAAAGTCGACGGTGATGATATTTTTGTACCCGATTTAACACACTTACAAACTGGTTTTAGTATTGGAGGTCCAATAATTAAAAATAAGCTTTTCTTTTTTGCCAATGCTGAAATAGAAAGAAGAAGCGATTTAGGTTCTAACTTTTTAGCGGCTAGACCTAGTCTAACAGGAGCCAATGTCTCTAGAATTTCGGCTGCCGATATGGAACGCGTTTCTAGAGTCCTGAAGAAGCGATTTGGATACGAAACGGGCGCTTACGAAGGGTACACCCATAGAACGGACAACCAAAAAGCAATCTTTAAGCTTGATTTTAATATTAACAAAAATCATACTTTGACGGCTACTTACAACTTCTTAGACGCAAAACGTGATAAGAATGCACACCCTTCTGCTATCGGAAGACGTGGTCCAGATCAGACGACTTTGCAATTTGAAAATGCAGGATACACCATTAATAATAAGATTTATTCTAGCATAATAGAATTGAAGTCTAGGTTCTCTAACCAAGTGGCTAATAATTTACAGGTTGGGTACACGGCTTTTAGAGACTCTAGAACTCCAAAATCTACTCCTTTTCCAACTATCAATATAAACCAAGCAGGCATTCGAGGTATCGTAGCGGGTCATGAACCTTTTTCTATTCATAACCGCTTAAGTCAAGATGTATTCCAAATCACGAACAATTTGGATTTCTTTTGGGATAACCATACCGTTACTCTTGGTGGGAGTTTTGAGAAGTTTTCTTTTGACAACTCTTTCAACTTAGGGACTTATGCTGGCGTTTTCGGTCCAGGATTTGGTTCCGTTGATGAGTTTGTGACAGCTGTTGAATCAGGAGGTTTAGATGCAGATGTAGCCGCAGCTAAGGAGGTTTACGACCAATTTGGTGGCGCTGAAGGAGAGCTAGGTGTTGACCAAATTGATACTACGGCTGGTTTTCAAGGATGGGCATTAGCCGAAACGAATGTGGGTCAATTAGCTTTTTATGTCCAAGATGAGATTGCCATGACTGACAATTTTACGTTGACTGTAGGCATGAGAGTTGACAAGCCTTTGTACTTTGACACCCCTCAAAAAGTAAGAGAAAGCATCATTAGAAATTGTTGTTATTTTCCTGATATTGAATACTTTGATGAGACCGGAAGAGAGGTACATTTTGACCAAACTAAATTACCTAGAAGCACCCCAAATGTAAGTCCAAGAATTAGTTTCAACTGGGATGTGAAAGGTGATAGGAGCACACAATTCAGAGGAGGAACAGGTATGTTCTCTGGACGTTTCCCATTCGTGTGGGTAGGAAATCAAGTCGGCAATCCTAACTTCTATTTCTATACCACTACTGCTGAAGATTTTAAATTTCCACAAGTCTGGAGATCTAATATTGGTTTTGACAAAAAGATTGGTAACGGTTACGTTGCTTCCCTTGATGTAATTTACACAAAGGATATCACTTCTATGATGGTTCGTAACTATGGATTAAATACGCCTTCTGGAAAACTAAAAGGAGTGGACAATAGACCATACTATGTAGATACACTTGACAGAAATGGTTTTAAAAACAATGCCTATGTATTTACCAATACTACACTTGGGCAATCTTTTAACGTCAGTGTACAATTACAAAAGAATTGGTCTAGAAATATGTTTGCGACCATCGGATATGACTACATGGATTCTAGGGATGCAAGTTCTATTCCAGCAGAGATTTCTTCAGATGCATATGCACGTAATCCTGCTTTTGGGAATGTCAACAAGGCCGTTCTTTCTCCATCTTTATATGGCCATAAACACCGTATAATGGGTGCTTTCTCCAAGAAATTTAGTTATGGAGGTAATTGGGGCACAACCGTTTCGACTTTCTTTGAATATGTAAAAGGGGGCAGATACAGCTATACTTATTCTGGTGATTTAAACCACGATGGTTCTGGTTTGAATGACTTGATTCATATTCCGACAGCAGGAGATATTAATAATATGAATTTTGATGAGACGACTTTTAGCGCAAGTGAACAAAAGAAAGCGCTTGAAGAATTTATCCAACAAGATGAATATATGAATGCAAACAGGGGCAAGTATGCGGGCAAATATGCTCAACTAGCTCCTTGGTATAATAGCTGGGATTTCCGTATATTACAAGAATACAGAATGCCCAATAACCGTAGAGTTGAGTTCAGTATTGACATCCTAAATGCTGGCAACTTGCTCAGTTCTAAATGGGGCGTGCGTCAAAATCCAACGAACACACAACCCATAGGCGTAAATACTGATGCGGATGGTAATGTAACGTATTCTTTTGATCCAAGTCTGAAATCGACTTATACAAATGACTTTAGCTTACTGTCTAGATGGCAAGCACAATTTGGATTACGCTTTGTATTCTAAATTTGATTAATAATATTAAAACAGGTTGCAATTCATTTTGCAACCTGTTTTTTATTCATACCTTCCGGTCAAATGAAATCAATATCCATCATTATTCCCGCTTTGAATGAAGCCGAAAATTTGCGTAAGCTAATCCCTGCCTTACGGCAAAACACCCAAGAGTTGATAGAAATAATCGTGGTGGATGGAGGTAGTACAGATGACTCTTTGGCGATTTGTGCATCCTTTCAAGTGATGACCCTTACTGGCAAAAGAGGGCGCGGGAAGCAAATGAATCAGGGTGCAGAATATGCCAAAGGGGACATCTTGTACTTTGTGCATGCGGATGCAATACCGCCCAAAGGATATGGCGAATCCATTAGAGCTTCCATACAAGCTGGCTTTCCGATAGGCTGCTTTAGAATGAAATTTGACTCGCTAAGTTTCTTATTAAAAATAAATGCTTACTTCACTCGATTTGATAAGTCTTGGACTAGGGGCGGTGACCAAACCCTTTATATCACCAATACCCTATTTCACGAATTTCAAGGCTATGATGAAACTTGTGTCATCATGGAAGAATATGATTTTATGGACAGAGTAAGAGAAAAACATCCATTTAAAATTATCCCAAAAGA
Organism: Bacteroidota bacterium; assembly: GCA_024280135.1. Lineage (GTDB taxonomy): Bacteria > Bacteroidota > Bacteroidia > Chitinophagales > Saprospiraceae > HyVt-613. Next base: position 4,183 of record JAJRQS010000111.1, read on the forward strand.
CATCCTCATTTCCGCTAGGAAATATGAAAAAAATGGCTATTTCAAAGTCCAAATCGCTAACCTTACTGCCATGCGTATGTACAAAAAAGGTATTGATAAAATGCGTATTGCAGAAAAGTATCGTTCTATGTTGAAGTAGTTGCACTTCGTGCGTTTATATGTCCTTTGGACGTTTATTTGCACTTCGTGCGTTTATTTGCACTTTGTGCGTTTATATGTCCTTTGGACGTTTATTTGCACTTCGTGCGTTTATATGCACTTTGTGCGTTTATATGTCCTTTGGACGTTTAAGAAAACGTGAACAAAGGGAGCACTTAAACGCGACCGAAGGGAGCAAATAAACGCGACCGAAGGAAGCACATAAACGCGACCAAAGGAAGCACATAAACGCGACCAAAGGGAGCACATAAACGCGACCGAAGGGAGCAAATAAACGCGACCAAAGGAAGCAAATAAACGCGACCGAAGGAAGCACTTAAACGCGACCGAAGGGAGCAAATAAACGCGACCGAAGGAAGCACATAAACGCGACCAAAGGAAGCACATAAACGCGACCAAAGGGAGCAAATAAACGCGACCGAAGGGAGCAAATAAACGCGACCGAAGGAAGCAAATAAACGCGACCGAAGGAGCACTTAAACGCGACCAAAGGAAGCACTTAAACGCGACCAAAGGAAGCACTTAAACGCGACCAAAGGAAGCCATTTCAATTATTCTTCATATATTGTGCTATCGCTAAAAAACCCAATAATATAGGGCTATATACGATATGCAAACTTTTTGTTTGTACAATCTCTTTTTTAACCAAAAAATAAAGCAGTATGCGAAAAAAGTATTTACTATTAGTCGCTTTTGGTTTCTTGATGTTTTCTTGTAATAAAGAACCTATGTCAACAAAACCAATGGAAATGGAAAACAAAGACCCAATTTCTAGAGAAGCAATTGTGGAACTTGTGGAAACGTCACTAAGAAATGGGCAGGTATTCAATTGGAGTACTGTTGATGATTTCACCTTATTTAGTGCAGGTATTCAGTCTGATGGCTTCTTTGCAATCGGATACACCTTACCTGAAATGACAGATTTTGAATCTAACATCAAAAGCATTAAAATCGAAGATGCCAAATGGACAGCTGTTAAAGAAAAGCTGTACAACATTATTCTAGAGGGAGAACGTCAAATGAATCCTACTAAGGATATCGATCTAAAGGATATTCTACCGATGGGAGAACCTAAGATTGCTCCTAATTTCTTTGCTAAAATTACCAATCCAGAGACCATTACTATTTTGCGCAAGCTAAAAGAAGTCAGATTCTTAGAAGCATCTGGATTTAGCTTAGAAGATGAAGTCAAGCAACGAAGTAGTTCTGGTTGCAGCAATAGTGGGCCAGCTTCTTATATTTATCCAGCAGATTATACTAATTATTCTCCGTGGGTAAAAGTGCCTTGGAATTTCAACAATGCAAACATCCCAAATGCATGGAGTCAGTCTTCAGGTAATAATGTGAAAATTTGCATCATCGATACAGGAGGTTCGGACGACCAAGACAACTTAGGTTCTCCAAATAACTTCAACTCTGGTTATTCGCAAGGGCGTACCGTTCAAAAGAAAAGTACACTATACTCCGGATGGTGGTGGTGGAGATCACTTGAAGATCCTTACGATGAATGTGGGCACGGCACAGGTACTTCTGGTGTGGCTACTGCGCCTCGTGGAAGTGATGGTAATTCAGTCGGCGTTGCTTATAATAGCGACCTAGTCGTTTATAAGGCAGTTGAAGATGTATTGATTAATACTTCAAATGAAAAAGCAGGCGTCCGTGATGCACTAATCGATGCAGCTTTGGATTGGAATGTTAGAGTTATTAGTATGTCTATTGGTTCTCCATTTTATAGTGGGACAGTAGCAGATGGGCTTTATTGGGCTTATGAGTATGACAAACTCATGTTTGCAGCTGCGGGTACTTCTTTATCTTGGACTAGTTGGTACCCCGTTATTTTTCCTGCGAATAATTGGCGGGTGAATGCGGTTACGGGTACTATCGAAGGAGGAGATGAAAAATGTACGGTTTGTCACGATGGTTGGCAAGTAGAATTTGCTTTAGACATGGAGCGTAGCAACAATGCGAATAGAACTTCTTTGGTTCTTTCTTCTAGCAATACTAACACGCCTAGGTACTTTGGTGGCTCATCAGTAGCAACTGCAACAACTGCAGGTATCGCTGCTTTGGTTTGGTCTAAAAACACGAGTTTAACAAGAGCACAAGTAAAAACAAAACTGAAGCAAGCCTCTTCCAATTATCCAAATAAAGATGGAGATTTAGGTTGGGGAAGTATCAATGCTTATCAGGCTGTGAACAGTACTTGGTAGTTTTTTGATAGGATTTAATATTAAAAAAGCCACGAACTCATTTGAGTTCGTGGCTTTTTTTTTATATTATAAATCAAGTCTTACTTAGGCAAGTAAATCTTTTGACCTGGAATTAAAATCTCCCCCACTTCTAGATTATTTCTATCCATTAACTTTTGAGTATCATACCCATAATAATTAGCAATCGACCAGATGGTTTCTCCTTCTTGGACTATATGACTAGTAATCTTTGGTGCCGATACTTCCAATTCTGAAGGTATAGGAACACTACCTGCCAATACAGGCATTTCCTTATCTGCTTCTTTTACTGTTACTTTGTCATGTGTCTTCTCCGTAGTCGCAGGGCAATTACAATCAGTTGTAAACAATTGCATTCCAGGCTTTAAGATGTCACCTTCTTCCATTCCATTCATGTGTGCCAGACGCTCTGTTGTATATCCATAAAGCGTTGCTAAAGTGTATAAACTCTCACCTTTCTGAACAACATGTACACCATTGGTTGATTTAACTGGTTTGTGTGTATTCACAAATTTCTTAGTTGCTTTTTTTACACCTTTTGCCTTGAATGTCTTCTTCTTTGCCTTTTTCTTCGGAGCAGCTGTATATTTCGGAGCTGGTGGTAGAATGCGTAGTTGTGAACAAGCTAAAATTTTTGTACTTTTTAATTTATTCCACTTGCGTAACTGCTTTACGGTCAAACCTTCCTGTCTTGCAATACTAAATAAGTTCTCACCATATTGAACTAAATGGTGTCCCTCCTCCTCAAAATTACTACACTTTTTAGGGACAAAAGCTTTCTTCTTTAATGGTTTTGGCGCAACCTTCTGTGCAAGTACTGGTTTTGGCGTAAGCCCTAGCTGAATACGATTCCCTTTGCAGTGAGATGCTTTAAAACTCTGCAAATCAACACCGTTAATTTTCACCAATGAATATTGATTTTCATTTGCTTCTGTAGTGGTATTTCCCACTCTTTCCTTGATGATACCGATTCCATTTAAATAGTAGAAATCAGTTGTTGGACGACAAGTATTTTTGCTAACCGTTCTAAAGTGGAAAGCTTCACATTTACTGCCCTCATCCATGAAGAAAACTTGAGATTCAGAGGTAGAAGTAGCTAAGTTGGCAGTTGATTGAAGGTTTACTTCTGCAAAAGTAAATTCATAATCAGGACGAATTATTTTGCCTGCTTGCAAATCCTTGCTCATATAGCTCGCCATTCTAGCCGGTGAAATATGATAATGACCATATTGATCAGTCGGCATAATCACATAGACATCTATCAAATTGTTATTAATAGATTTTACTAATTTCTCATCAAATAGACCGTTACCACATCCTACTGCTCCTTTCGGAATGACCGTGTAGTCCTTATTATTTTCTACACCCACTTCTAAGGCAATGATACCACTGCTTGTGTGTATTTGGTAGGTAATGTACTTGGTAGAAGCCGTATTCTGCTGATACTCTAATCTGTCCATACAGGTAGGCTCAAAAAGAATGTACTTTGTTTGATTTGCGAAAGCTGAAAAGCTAATAGCCATCAAAAATACTAAAAATAATGATCTCATATCTAGTTGCTGTTTGTTTACAAATAAGGGTAAAACGCCCTAGTTCAAAGGCAAATATATGGTATAAATGCATAATAAAACAAAATATTGTAATATTTGAAAAGATAAGTACTTGATAATCAGTAATAATACTCAATCTAGGGTAGAGAAAAAAGAGGTTTCGCCATCAGATAGCTGCTATCGGTATCTTAAGCGGCTATCGGTATCCTCTTTAGGCTCAGTCCATCCCCAAATTTGCGTTGGCTTTTGGGTAAAGGTTTAGTATTTGACTAGCCTGTCAGCAGGTACATACCCGACGAGTGCGCTTTGTTGCTTCTTATCAACCATCCGTTTGAAGATAACACACATTTATCTTTTTTACATTGAATAACGCTAACAAGGTTTTATACAATCGTTAAGTATCTAATATGATAAAACATTGATATTCAATAGCTTACTGGCACATCATTTGCAAATACCCATACTGTAAGACAGGAAGAATAATCTAGTAAAATAACACTGGATAAGAATAATTTGGGGGGTTTATTTTACGGCAGCAGAAGGACGAAGGTCTTTTTGCTGTTTTTTTTTGTGGCTAATAGCGCTAGCGGC
>JAJRQS010000112.1 GCA_024280135.1 Bacteroidota bacterium
CCTCATTTGTAGAGTTACAATAAAAATGTTATATTTGTACCGTCAAACCGCAATCACATGAAACAGATATTGTTTTCGTGGCTTTTTTTTATGCTGGCATTCATGAGTTTCGCTCAAATGCCTCCTTCTGCACGTCATTTCTTTGATGTGGAGCCTAAGGGTGGGTTTTACGAAGAAAAAGTGGTTGTTCGTATCGAGGCACCAGATTCTGTAAAAGTTTTTTATACGACCAATGGCCAAATGCCCTCTGCTCGACAAAAGTCCTACTCAAATCCTTTCCGATTGTCTAACACAACAGTCGTAAGAGTGCTTGCGGTCTTTCCAGACAAAACACGGAGGTATCGAGCTTATACCTATTTTATCAAAGAGCCTTCTTCGACTATTCCCGTTCTTTCGTTAGCGTTGCCGCCAAATATTCTTTTTGATCCGAACAAAGGGATTTATGTAGAAGGAGCCAATTCTACTGGAGAAAAAGACTTTGGGGATGGGTCTAACTATTGGACAAAGAAGGAAGTTCCCGTTCATTTTGAGTTTTTCGAGACAGATAGTACAGAAGTGTTTAATGGTTTGGTTGGGTTGCGGATTTTTGGGGGTATATCGAGGACGTTTCCGCAAAAATCTTTTGCATTAGTTGCCCGAAAAAAATATGGAAAAAAATGGATAAAGCATCGCGTATTTGGTAAAAAGGGTTTACCGAAATTCAAATACTTGGTGTTGAGAAACTCCGGTAGTGACTGGGGATGTTCACACTTGCGAGATGGTTTTATGACTACTTTGGTGGAAGATTGGCACATTACCAAACAGGACTACCGACCCGCTCATTTATACTTGAATGGTAAGTATTGGGGGATATATAACATACGAGAAAAAGTCAACCGTACTTTCTTAGCGCAGCACTTTGATGTAGATAAAAATGATTTGGATTTATTGGAGCATAGGATGTCTCTAAAAAAGGGAAGTACAAAAGGATATAAGCGTTTTATTAATTATATCAAAAGTCATGATTTGTCGAAAGATAAATATTACCACTCGGTTGAGAAAATGATGGACATTGATAATTTTATGGATCTTCATATCGCTCAGATTTATTTTAATAACACAGATGCAGGTGGTAATATTAAGTTTTGGAGACCGCATTTGGCGGAAGCAAAATGGAAATGGGTGCTGTATGATACGGACTGGGGATTTGGATTAGTGAATAGGAAAGATTATCGTAATAATGCATTAAAAGACTTTACAGAAAAAAGTGACAAAGAATGGCCGCATCCCGAATGGAGTACTTTGATTTTGCGCAAGCTATTAGAAAATAAAAAGTTTGAACGAAAGTTTATTAATCGTTTTTTGGATAGGTTAAATACTGATTTACAACCAGTAAAAGTGAAGAAACTTCTTGGGCAAATGGCCAAAGTTATTCATCCTGAAATGCCTAGACAGTTTGATAGGTGGCACTTAAGTAAACGGAAATGGAAATCCGAATTGTCGAAAATGAAATATTTTGCCGAAAGGCGACCACACTACCTTATGAAGCATTTGAAACGAAAGTTTAATGTGAATGATTTAGTAGAAGTAAATATATACGCATCGAAAGGAGGTAAAGTAATATTGAATGAAGAATTAAAAATAAAAGACGAGTTCACGGGAATGTATTTTGCGGAAGTCCCTATTTCTATTAAAGCGGTTTCAAAAAATGGATTTCGTTTTGTTGGATGGGAGGGGTTGGAAACAAAGAAAAAGACTATCTCTATTTCGCCTTCAGCGCTAGCACATGTTGAAGCTAAGTTTGAGCCTTATGTGCACCCGTTAGCCGAAAAAATTGTCATCAATGAAATCAGTGCTAATAATTTCAAAAGTGGAGATTGGATCGAATTATTAAATACCTCGAAGGGGAGTATTAATTTGAAGGGATTGATTTTGAGAGATAAGAAACACGAATTTATCTTGCCAGATGTAACGGTTGAAGGTGAAGGCTTTATTGTAATCTGTGAAGATACGATGACGTTTAGAAAAGTTCATCCAGACGTTATGAATTTAGTAGGAAGCATAGGTTTTGGATTTAACAAACATAAAGAAACCATCAGCCTTTATTCTGCTGATTATGCAGTGATTGATGAGGTAAAGTACCAGGTGCCACCCGCTGATGATTTTCAGACGATGGCATTGCTTTCGCCAAATTTGGATAATAATCAAATGGAAAATTGGGAAATCTTAGATGGAAATGGAACACCCGAAGCGATGAATCCCTATTATGTATTGAGTAAGATTCAAACTATTCGTACCTTTTATACCAAACTTGCTTTGATGGTGGGAGTGGTCTTGATATTAGGTCTTGCTCTGTATGTCAAGCATGGCGGACAATTGCCGCTATGGCTGACAAGCCTACTAAGTCGAGTAAAAGGAAAAATTAGATCCGCTTTACAGTAATGTTAAAAGCCAATATTATAACTAAAATTCAGTTGTATATATAGTGCTCACCAAAACAACTTTAATTGAAATATCGATACCTCTTTTTCAACGCATTGTTTCTTTTTTGCGCAAGCCAACTATCCGCCCAAATAGGAGGACATAAAGTTTTTAAATCTTTGGCTTTATCTCCTTCCGCTAGAGTCTCAGGACTCGGGTTAAAATTAATTACATTAGGAGAAGAGGATGTCTTGTTGACCTACGAAAATCCAGCTGTTGCGAACCCAAAGATGCATAAGCAAATCGCTTTCAACCATAATTTTTATCCAGGAGGAATTACACATGGCGTAGTGGCGGTTGGGTACGATGTCCCAAAACTAGCCATGACTTTTCATGGAGGTTTTAGATATCTAAATTATGGAAATATTCCTCAAGCAGATATTTATGGAAACAAAATGGGGGAGGTAGCCGCAGGAGAATGGGCGATACAAATGGGGGCTTCTAAGCCATTAAGTGACAAATGGCGGATGGGTATGAATTTGAATTTTTTGAATGCTCGGCTTGATGTGTATCGTGCTTCGGGCATGACAGCGGACGCAGGTTTCTTTTATGAAGATACGACGCGTCGGATAAATTTGGCACTTGTTATTAAAAATGTTGGGTCAGAATTATCCACTTTTGTGGGAGCAGAGAAAGGGGAGATGCCATTGGATGTGTCCATCGGTATTTCTAAAAGATTGGCTCATATGCCTATGCGTTTTAGTGCGACCATGCACCATTTGAATCAATGGGACTTGACGTATAAAGATCCTTCTGCCAAAGATGACATTATCATCATAGGGGAAACACCCAAGAAAGAAGGAGGTGCTAGAGCTGCTATTGATAATTTCTTTAGGCATATGGTGTTCAGTAGCGAATTTCTTTTGGGGAAGTATGAACAAGTACGCCTGAGAGTAGGATACAATCATTTGATTAACAGAGAATTATCTGTTAAAGGGCTTAGAGGGGCTTCTGGGTTTACAGCTGGTATCGGTATCAAAATCAAGCGTTTTCGCTTGGATTATGGATATACCAATTATCATTTTGGAGGAAAGGCGAGTCATTTGGCCTTGTCTAGTCATTTTTAGCTGTAAGTAGGAATCGAGGAATTGAGCAAAAAAATAAGTTTTGTCAGGTAGAGTGACAATTTCTGTGATTTTTAGCCTAAATTTGCATCAATCCCCTTATGGGAAAATTTATCTGTAACTATTAAAATAAAGTTGATGAGCATTACTTTTTATGGTCATGCGTGTTTTGGTGTAGAAATAGCTGGATACCACTTGCTTTTTGATCCATTTATTACAGGTAATGAACTCGCTAAAGATCTTGATGTATCCACTATTCCTGCAGATTTTATCTTCTTGACCCATGGGCATGAAGATCATATTTTGGATGCTGAGGTGATTGCTAAGCGGACAGGGGCTAAAGTTATCGCCACATACGAAATCGTTACATGGTATGAGGCTAAAGGTGTTGCAGGACATCCCATGAATATTGGAGGTGCGTGGACATTTCCCTTTGGAAAAGTAAAGTTTGTTTCGGCCATACATTCGAGTACGTTGCCAGATGGAACGAATGGAGGAGTACCAGGCGGTTTTGTTGTGGAATCTGATGAAGGAAATTTTTATCATGCTGGAGATACGGCACTTACTTTTGACATGAAGACCATTCCACTGACCTGTGCTCCATTGGATTTTGCTATTTTGCCCGTTGGAGACAACTTTACGATGGGCTATCAAGATGCAACGATAGCTGCGGAATGGATTGAAACAAAAAAAGTAATTGCTTGCCATTTTGATACTTTTGGGTATATTGTGGTGGATAGAGCGCAAGCTAGAGTTGCTTTTGCAAAAAAAGGAATAGACTTGACCTTTTTGGATATCGGACAATCAATAGACAGTAAAGCGTTATAAAATAACATAATGGGAAAGGTAATCGCAATTGCGAATCAAAAAGGAGGGGTTGGAAAAACTACAACAACTATTAATTTAGCTGCGGCAATAGCATTGTTGGAGAAAAAAGTACTCATCATTGATGCGGATCCGCAAGCCAATGCTTCGACGGGGATTGGGGTAGTAGATTGTGAAGATTTGGCAGGTACTTATGAATGTCTAGTGGATGGGTTAGACCCAAATGAAGCCATTGTGGAAACAGAGACACCCTTTTTATATCTATTACCTTCTTCTATAGATCTCGTAGGAGCGGAGATAGAATTAGCAAATGTAGAAGAGCGCGAAAAAGTCATGCAAAAATTTGTCGCTAAGATTAAGGATAAGTTTGACTATATATTTATAGATTGCTTGCCTTCTTTAGGTTTGATCACGATTAATGCTTTGACGGCTTCGGATTCAGTTTTAATTCCAGCTCAGTGTGAGATTTATTCCTTTGAAGGGTTGAAGAAAATTAAAAGTACCATACAACTGGTTCAAGAGAATTTGAATGCAAATCTTACGATAGAAGGGATTGTCCTTTCAATGTATGATGCAAGATTGCGTTTAGCCAATATCGTGGTCAACGAAGTGCGTGAACATTCGGAAGATTATGTTTTTGAAACCATCATCCATCGAAATTCTAAGATAGCAGAAGCGCCAACGTTGAAGCAGCCGGTCATTATGTATGATGCTTCGAGTAAAGGTGCTACTAATTTTCTGAACTTGGCAAAAGAATTTATCCTAA
>JAJRQS010000113.1 GCA_024280135.1 Bacteroidota bacterium
ATATTTGGTAACCAAAAGATTACGACCACAGACGAAGATATTTTTTCTTTTAATTTTAGCCCAAACCAATTTATGTTGACGGGTTATGTATTGGATGGTAATCACCAAGTCGTGAAGCATGCTGAGGTGGCACTTTATGAGGAAAATGGCAATGGAGAGTTAATATTTCTTACGGGAAAAACAGCACATGATGGAACGTATAAGTTTCCAATCAGAGCCAATAAAAACTATGTTGTAGAAATCGAAAAAGAAGGTTTTCCAGTTAGGGAGACACGAATCAATACCTTTGGAGAACAAAAAGAATTAAAACTCATTAAGGACGTTGTCTTAACGGATGTGGATACTTATGAGACTGTGGCAGCAGCCGGCAGCTTACCAAAAGACAATATTGGGGCATCCATTGCTTCAGTCGATACAAAAACGAAAGGCCCTCGTAAAACACAAAAATATACCGTAGGAACGGTCTATAAGATCCAATTATCTTCTTCTACTTTGGATAGCGATTTACATCATCGAAAATTTGGACGAATCAAGAATCTAGGAGAGATCGAGAAGAATTACATCCCGGCTAGAGACTTATACTGGATCATGCTTGGAGATTTTAGCGAGTATAAAGAGGCTATTAAAAGTTTAGCGAAAGTAAAGAATAGAGGTTTCTCAGATGCATATATTGTGAAATACATCAATGGAGAAAGAGTCGGCGCAGGAAAGTAAGAGGAGAATGATTCATTGTTACTTTTTTTTGATATATTTGCATAGATAAATCCAAAACTTCGTTTTGGATTTTTTTATTCCCTTTTTGCTCTAGCCTAATCGCCAAAGCGTTCTAAATCTAAATGTATGTCGTACAAGCACATTGCCTTGATTTTGTTCGTTTTACTTTTAATCCGTTGTAAAACGGATACGATTAAAACGGGTTCTAATACCTTGATTGTAAAAAGTGCCGTTGAAGCGGCAGGGCTTAATCCTGTTATTTCGGATGATGGGCCTAATCATCTTTATGCAAAGCTATATACCACTTTAGTTAACTTTGATCCCACCACCACCCATCTTGTTCCATTATTGATAGACTCTTTGCCCCGCAGAGTAATTATCGATACAGGTATTTACAAAGGGGATGTCGCCTATCAATTTACCATTAGAAATGAAGCGAAATGGACAGATGGACAACCTATTCTCATCGATGACTATGTCTTCTCGATTAAGGTTGCGCTAAACAGAAAAATCATGAAGAATAAGTGGTTAAAATCACTAAGCTTTATTAAGGACATTATTCCGCTTGATACTCGATCCTGCCAAGTCATCTTAGATCAAGATCGTGCCAAAGCAGCAGCCTATTTTGCGGGATTTGAGTTATTGCCAGCACATCATTATGACCCGAATCATTTCCTAAAACCATTTGCTATCAAAAGATTTGTTGGAGCTAATTTTGATAAATTGGTGGCAGAAAATGAAAAAATTGAGCAATTTGCACAGGAATTTACCTCCGAAAAATACCTAAGGGATCCTGCTTACATCATGGGGGCAGGACCTTATAAGATAGTTAAATGGGATTTTAATGATAAAATTATTTTGACCAGAAAGGAAAACTATTGGGGAGCGAATTTATCAAATAAATATGCGTTATTGGCAGCAAAACCAGACACATTAATATACAAGCTCGTGAAGGATGATATCTCCACGGTTTCTTATCTAAAGAATAAACAATTAGATTTGGTCACGGACCTTCCTGCCGATCAGTTTGTAAAATTAAAAAATGACCCCAATGTCAATTCCCTTTTCGATTTTTATACACCCAAAACCAAAGACTACTATGTAATAGGGCTCAATAATCGCTTATCAAAATTAAGCAAACCCGTCCGAAAAGCTTTCGCAAAATGTATTGACATTGATGAATTAATTGAAGTTGCTACAGAAGGGCTTGGAAAAAGAGTCAGAAGCCCCATTAATGAAATGTCCCCATATTTTGATACTTCTCTACAACTCATCAAGAAAAACCATCAAGAAGCTAAAGAACTATTGGAAGAAGATGGATGGCTTGATAAAGACGGAGATGGAATTTTGGAAAAAGAAATTAATGGGAAGCAAGTCGATTTGACTTTAGATTTTTTGTGCGCAAGCTCGATTTCTATCTCAAAGACAATCTCCCCAATTATCAAAAAAGAAGCTGCAAAACTGGGTATAAAAGTCAATGTGGTTTATGAAAACTGGGGAAGCATCGTCCAAAAATTATTAAATAGGCAGTTTGACATGGCATTGTTTCGCCTTTCTTCACCGCCTTTTGACTATCAACCATACAGCACCTGGCACTCTGACAATACAGGTAAAAATGGTAGAAACCACACAGGGTATAGTTCGCCAAAAATGGACTCTATTATCATGAACTTGGAAAACGTCAAAACGGATCAAGAACGTAAAAAATATTACATTCAGTTCCAAAAGTTGATAGTAGAAGACCAGCCCATAGTGTTTTTGTTTTATCCCGTCAAAACGATTATTGTAAATAACCAATGGAAACCTTTAGTTTCGACCGTAAGACCTGGATATTTTGAAAATGCTTTTCAGCTGAAAAAGAAGTAGCATGACTCGTTATGTACTCAAACGTTTATTGTTGTTGGTGCCAACTTTAATCATTATTTCGATGATTACTTTTGGTTTGAGTACGCTTACCTCTGGAGATCCTGTAGAACAAATGCTCGGCTACTCCATTTATGGAGATGAAATGACGCAACAGGAAGTCGATGCGAATCTAAAGCAATATCAACTAATTGCACAGCAGTATCACTACGATCTACCTTCCTTTTATTTTTCCATTTCGCCTGCCAATTACCCTGATACCCTACACCGAATCATTCCCCTTTCGGAAAAACAATATGTGACTCAATTATTAAAAATCTACGGGGATTGGTCAGCCATCGATAAGTATCAAAAATCTATTGCACAATGGAGGAATGACTTTCTCCAAAAAGAAAGAAAAACAAACAATTATTCCTCAATTATTCATATACTCAATCAGCTCAATCAAGCTACATCCGAAATTGAAATTGAAAACTTACTGCAACAACTTTCTACTTTTGATGAAGAATGGACAACCGACCAACCAGCTATCACCCATAAGCTGTTTGTAAAAATGAAATCAAGTAGCCGAAAAAAAATATTAATCCCTAAATTTACTTGGCATGGATTTAACAACCAATACCACCACTGGTTTGGAGGTATATTGAAAGGAGATTTTGGTTATTCGTTACGAGATCGAAAACCAGTCATTCAAAAAATTTGGATGAGCTTGCCTAATACCCTCTGGCTAAATATTATGACCCTCATCATTGCTTTGGTTGCCGGAGTTGGCTTTGGTGTTTATATGAGTACGCATCCTGAAAATTGGGGAAGTAAAATACTAATGACTAAACTTTACGCATGGTTGGCGATACCTTCCTTTTGGCTAGCCTCTTTATTTATTATTTTTTTGACTACTAATGACTATGGAGCCTGGACGAACTTATTTCCGTCTGGAGGTATCGGTTCTTTCCCCCCAGGAGCCTCTTTTTTAAAAAAAATAATGATTCGGTCAAGCCATTTATTTTTACCTGTATTGAGTATGGTACTCCCGACCTTAGCCATTATTGCGATACAAGTGCGTAGAAGCCTTTCAGCAGAGCTACAAAAAACCTACATAAAAACAGCCGTCTTAAAAGGGGTTTCACATAGGTCTGTTGTTTGGAAACATGGTATGCGGAACGCACTGTTTCCGCTCATAACACTATTTGGAACGGTCTTACCAGGGCTGATTGGCGGTTCCGTTGCTATTGAATCTATTTTTAATATTCCAGGAATGGGACAATTATTATTAGTATCCATCGTCGGCAAAGATTGGCCAATTGTATTTGGAATTTTGTTAATTACTGCGGTTTTGACTGTGATAAGTTTGTTGATAGCCGACTTACTCTATGCACGTTTAGATCCTAGAATTGATTTGACAGGAAAGCAATCTATCTATGACTAAGCGCCAACCATATCCCAGTTTTTGGCGCAAGCTTTATACCCGCCTAAACAATAAACGAATTTTTAGATACGCTAAAAGATGGTTTTATCTACTCCTGTTTTTAGCGGTATTTGGAGGCTACATCGCAAATGATATCCCGTTATATTGCCAATACAATGGGCAAGTTCAATTTCCAATATTTCAAAAAACACTTTCCAGTTTTGGATACAGTACGCCTTTCAATGAAATGACAAATTGGGATGACGAGGCTTTTACTGCAAAGGTATATCCTATTATTCCTTATAGTGCTCGAGCGATCGATTTAGCGAATAGTGGATTTAAATCCCCTTTCGGAAAGCAGCAAATTAAATCCTACCGATATCGCCATTGGTTAGGAACGGATCAGATAGGGCGAGATGTTTTATCGGGCATGATCAGCGGTGCGAGGATTAGCATCCTAGTGAGTTTGATTGGGATGGGTATTGCGACCATCATCGGACTATTCCTTGGAAGTATGAGCGGTTTTTATGGAAACAGAAGGCTCAAATTTTCCTTTGGGCAAATGGCTTTTTTGAGTATCGGACTGCTTCTTTTTTCTTGGCTTTTTTATGCACTACCGATTTACTTTTCGGAAAATGGCATTGCTCAGTATCGAGCCATCGTTGGGTTGGGTCTTTTGGTATTGTTTATTCTTTTATGGAAAGTAGTACAACTAAATCCTTTGGGAAAACAAAACATCTTCATCCCCATTGACTCCATGACAATTTTTAGTCTAGAGGCTTTTGGAGCGATACCCAAGCTTTTATTGGTTTTAGTCATAGGAGCTTTATTTCCCCCTTCACTATTCGTGATTGCTTTTATTATTGGTATCACCCATTGGCCGAGCATTACAAGATTTACCCGAAGTGAAATGCTAAAAATAAAAGAAAAAGAATACATCCTTTCCGCTCAGATGCAACAGATACCCCAATACCTAATTTTGTTTAGGTATGCTTTGCCCAATGCGATTGGCCCCGCTTTGATTGTCATCATGCTGGGCATAGGAGAAGCGATAATGGTTGAAGCTTTTTTGTCCTTTTTAGGTTTTGGACTACCGGGAGATGTTGTTTCTTGGGGTCAGTTTTTGGCCGCTTCTCGACTACATTTTTCAGCTTGGTGGTTAGCTGTTTTCCCTGGCTTAGCTATTTTTCTGACTATCTATGCTGCAAATAAAATGGGCGAATTACTGATGGAAGAAATGGGTCAGAAATAATCTTCAATCAAGTATGCTGATAAAAAAACGTATCGAAGCGTACTACTCAGACCATTTATTCATCCGATCCAAATCTCTCTTCGAGTCTTTTTCTTTTAGGCTGTGGCGTTTATCGTAAGATTTTTTCCCCTTTCCAAGTATGATTTGAACTTTGGCAAAACCTCTGTCAGAAATGTAAAGTTTGTAAGGAAACAAAGACATTCCTTTTTCGGTTATTTTTCTGTGAAGCTTTTTGAGTTCCTGCTTGCGCAAAAGGAGTTTTCGTTCTCTTCGCGTTTCATGATTGTTGATGTTGCCATGTGAATATTCACCGATGTATAGATTTTTGATAAAGAGTTCTGTCCCTTTAAAGTAGCAAAAAGAATCCGACATACTGACCAATCCCGAGCGAATGGCTTTTATTTCTGTCCCTTTGAGGATGATCCCCGCATCATATTCATCCAAAAAGAAGTATTCATGCTTCGCTTTTCGGTTGATGATTTGGATGTTCTTTTTTAGTTCAGGTTTCTTCATGGTCTATATATTACGCCCAAAAGGCGAGAATCTGCGGCAAATATACCATAAAAGCACGCAAAAACCCGCATTTTTGGAGAATCTAAGCGCTTTTATTTCCCTCTTTTCACATTAAAGATTACCTTTATGCGTTACAACACAAATCAATACGCTATGAACCAGATAATCAAAAGAACAATCCTTTTTTCGTTTCTGTTCCTTTCCTTTCTACAAATTTCTTTTGCGCAAGGCACCAACGAAGATTACTTACGCTATATTGAACGATTTAAAGAAACGGCGATTTCAGAAATGAACCGTACAGGCATCCCTGCCTCTATCAAGCTTGCGCAAAGCTTGTTAGAATCCAATGCAGGAAAAAGCACATTAGCGCGAAAAGCCAAAAACCATTTTGGCATCAAATGTGGCCCCAAATGGAGAGGCAAAAAATTTCACTTTGAAGATGATGACTATGATGACTATGGCAATAAGGTAAAATCCTGTTTTAGAGTCTATAAAAATCCCTCTTCTTCTTTTATTGCCCACTCTGAATTCTTAAGAGATCCACGCAAGTCATATCGTTATGGCCCACTCTTTACTTTAGATCCTACCGACTATCAAGCATGGGCATTTGGACTGAAAGAATCAGGCTACGCAACGGATCCACGCTATCCCCAAAAACTCATCAAGTTAATTGAGGACTATAATCTAGCGCA
>JAJRQS010000114.1 GCA_024280135.1 Bacteroidota bacterium
GCAAAATTCATAGAAGTAGAAGGAGCTGTAGATGACAAAGATGCAGGTGGATATGCTGTCCAACAATCAGAAGAATACCTAAAACGTCAACGGGCTGAGGTACAAAACAGGGCTTCAAAAGCTGACGTAGTTATTACAACAGCACAAGTAAGAGGCCGAAAAGCCCCTATTCTACTACCTGCTGAGACCGTAGCGAAGATGAAGCGTGGATCTGTTGTTGTGGACATTGCTGCCTCAACGGGAGGTAATTGTGCGCTTACGCAAAATGGCAAAACCATTGAAACGGATAATGGCGTATTCATCATTGGAGACTCTAATTTGCCTGCCACAATGCCACAAGATGCTAGTACTTTGATAAGTAATAACATCTACAACTTTTTAAAATACTTAATTAAAGACGGAGCAGTCAATTTTGATTTAGAAGATGAGATTATATCTTCTGCTTGGATTACAAAAGACTAAACGCTTACGCAAAAATTAAAAATTATGGATACCATTTTAACTTTTTTCAGTTCCAACATCCAGATGATTTACATCTTGTTGTTCACGGTGATCTTGGGATTTGAAATCATATCGAAAGTGCCCACCGTCTTACACACACCCTTGATGTCGGGCGCAAATGCCATCAGTGGTATTGTCATTATTGGAGCCATTATATTAATGCGACAAGCCCATTCAGATGACTATTTCACCTTGTCCTTAGGCGCCATCGGAGTTGTATTGGGGATGATAAACGTGATAGGCGGATTTGCCGTTACCGATCGCATGTTGGAAATGTTTAAAAAGAAAAAGAAATAGGCATAAAGCTCCTTACAATCAAAAAGAAAAGAAGATGATATTTGATACATTGATACAATTGGCCTATATGGTAGGTGCTTTATTCATCGTTTTAGGCATCCGAAAACTAGGCTCACCTGACACCGCTAAAGGTGGTAATATTCAAGCAGGTATAGGCATGGGCATTGCCATCGTAGCTGCAATGATTGCTCCGATGGCACGGGGAGATAATAACTATGTTTGGATTTTGGGTGCAATGGTTGTCGGCGGACTGATTGGTTGGGTTTCTGCAAAGAAAGTAAAAATGACCGCTATGCCCCAGATGGTTTCTATCTTTAATGGCCTAGGTGGAGCGACTGCTGTGGTTTTGGGCATGGTCGAATTAGAACACTACTATAATGGCTCTCCAATGAATGGAGGCCAGCTAGTGGTAACATTATTAGCGTTGATTATTGGTGGCGTATCTTTCACGGGGAGTATGTTGGCCTATTTAAAACTAGATGGAAAAGTCAAAGACAAACATGTCACTTTTAATGGCCATAGTATTCTTAATATTATTTTACTTTTGGGCATGATTGGCGTAGCAGCTTATTTGTATATGCAAGGCCAACCTGGCGGAATGGGCTTAGCCGTATTAGTGATGATAGTGAGTATGATTTATGGGTTTTCTTTTGTGGCTCCGATTGGAGGAGCCGACATGCCCGTTGTAATTTCTTTATTAAATTCGTTTACGGGATTGTCTGCTGCCGCTGCAGGATTGATATATGGCAGCTTGGTGATGATAGTCGGTGGTATTTTTGTCGGAGCTGCAGGAACTATCTTGACCGTCTTGATGTGCAATGCGATGAACAGATCCTTGTTGAGTGTGGTTCTAGGCGGATTTGGAGGAGGTGCTGCTGCTGGCGCAAAGGCAGGTGTAGATGGGCAAATAGTCAAAGAAATTGGGTTAAATGACTTAGCCATACAATTGTATTATTCTGACTCTGTCATATTTGTTCCTGGGTATGGATTAGCCGTTGCACAAGCACAAAAAGTCTTAAAAGAATTGGATGATTTATTATCCGAAAATGGCGTGGATGTCAAGTATGCTATTCATCCCGTAGCGGGTCGAATGCCCGGCCACATGAATGTTCTTTTGGCGGAGGCAGATGTACCCTACCCAAAATTACTGGACTTAGAAGAAGCAAATGCAGGTTTTGGCAGCACAGATGTAGTTGTTATTGTCGGCGCAAATGATGTCGTAAACCCAGCCGCAAATGACGATCCATCTAGCCCCATTTATGGTATGCCGATCCTTGAAGTGCTTGACGCAAAAGCAACCATTGTCATTAAAAGAAGTATGAGCCCTGGGTATGCTGGTATCCAAAACCCCTTGTTCTTCCATGATAAAAACAAAATGCTTTTTGGTGATGCGAAAGATGTGATTGGAAAGATTGCTGGGGAGGTTAAAGGTTTATAAATTCTTGCTAATTACGATTTAGCATTTTAGCCATGACTACACGAATTGTTTCCCATCCATTAAAAGTTGTTCAATTTAACATCTCCAATGAAAAGATAAAACTCGTACTTATCTTATTGTTACAATGCATGCTCACAGGTAGATAACCGAATCAACTTAATAAGTTATACGCGTCACATGGCTTAGGTCATTTTTTCAGCTTACTACATACTTTCACCAATGAAGTACAATACAACCCTTGATTGGGCAGAAATACCAAATGCAAAATGGTATTTATTAGAAGTCTCCACTACAAATAATTTTGCTAATCCTCAAAGCTTTGTGGTGGATAGTACTTCCTATGCTTATGCGATTTCTGAATTCGAAAAAAATTATTTTTGGCGCGTGACCGTTTATAGTGAACTTCCAAATTGTAGAGAATTTTTTGTTTCTACTACTTGGGCTTTTGCGATTGGTACTTTGGCAACAACTCCTATTCCCAATAACCAGCAATGGACGATCAGCCTCAATCCTGTTCGCTCTTCCATACATCTGCAAGCGAAAGTCAAACATGCTTTTGAAGCCCAAGCCTCCATAGTAAATTTACAAGGTCGCACTCTTTTTACTTTTTAAATCACTTGTTCGGATAAAAAGCCGAGATTAAAGCTTATTACAGTTTTCAACTGGCTAGACACTACACCTGATCAAGTTCAATGGAACAAATCGCTGCAATTCATGCACAATTAGACCCCATTATCTTAATATCATCATTTTTTTAAGCTAAAAACTGTGATGCGCATCACACAACAAGGAAAAAACCGAATTTATACGCTAATTCTTCTTAAAAAGTTGTGATTTGTTATGGCAATTCGATTATTATTAATATCTTTGCGTAAGCGAAACAAGGTATAAACGACCTTCAAGTTGCACAGTCAAACATAAATTTTGCTGGAATTTACTTTTCCCAAAGAAAAAACAAGTATTAAACATGGATACTCAAGCAAGTAAAGCATTAGAAGCTAGACTGAATGACGATCGTATCGTGCATGCGATGAATCGTATATTGGATAGGTTAGATGTAATAGAATCGACTTTAGACAAGATACACGAAGCGCCTGGTATGGTCAGCATGGTGGCTGACATGACGGATGATGCCGTGCGTACAGCTGCAGATAATGGCGTAGATATAGATGAGCGTTTGCGGTCTGCACTCGCAATAGCCGAGAAACTAACCACTCCTTCCATGGTTGAAAAAATTGATCATGTTGTTTCTGCGGTGGATCAACTCCCTGGAATTGTGAGTATGGTAGCTGACATGGCAGATGATGTGGTCAAAACTTCCTCAGAAAAAGGAGTTGACATTGACGAAAGGCTCAGAGGCGCTTTAGAGATAGCCGAAAAGCTAACGGCACCTGCCATGGTTAAACAAATCAATGCATTGACCGACATGGCTGCTCAAAGTTCAGGCATGGTAAGTATGGCTGTAGATATGGCCGATGGTGCCGTAGAAGCCGCTTCAAATCGGGGCATTGATATTAATGAGCGATTGAACTCTGCACTAGTCCTTGCGGAAAAATTAACAGCCCCCAAAGTAGTTGAACAAATGACTGGCATGCTGAGCATGATGGATCAAAGCACAGGCTTGATGGCTATGGCGGCAGATAGTTTTGATAATATTATGCAAGGAGCAATTGAAAAAGGAATAGATCCACAAGATTTTGCTGCACAACTATTTGGCGTAACGACTAAGCTCGCCAAATTGATGAGCACCGATGAAATGAAAGAGATGTTAGAGGGAGATATGTTTGATGTTAAGACGCTCAAAGTTATGAGTGCAGCTTCTTCTGCGTTAGCGGAAAGTACCAATACTCCACCAAAGAAGGTCGGCTTATTTGGTATGATGCGAGAAATGAGAAATTCAGATATGCAAAGAGCCCTAGGCTTTTTGAGTACTTTTGGCCGATTGTTTGGAAAAAAATTGGGCTAGTATTTAATCACATAAAATTGACAAAAATAATTTAGTTATGGCACATCATCAAGTAATCGTTGTAGGAGGAGGTACTGCTGGACTAGCAGTTGCAGCGCTTTTGAGAAATCAAGAGAACCCCTTAGAAGTCGCTATCATAGAGCCTAGCGAAAAGCATTACTACCAACCTATCTGGACGCTTGTCGGAGGGGGCGTATTTGACAAAAGTATTTCTGAAAAGGATGAAGCGGACTTCATTCCTGAGGGAGCTACTTGGATTAAAGAATATGTAGATTCATTTGATCCACTGAATAACTCTTTGACAACTAAGGATGGTCATTCTTTTACCTATGATTATCTAGTCGTAACTGCTGGTATTCAGATTAACTGGGACTTAATCCCAGGATTAAAGGAGAGTGTAGGCAAGCCTGGTACGGGTGTTTGTTCTAACTACAGTTTTGAGACTGTAGAATCTACTTGGGAAAATCTAAGAAACCTAAAGAAAGGTCGTGCTATTTTCACACAACCCAATACGCCCATTAAGTGTGGTGGCGCTCCGCAAAAAATCATGCACCTAAGTTGTCACTACCTACAAAAGCATGGTCGTAATAATGATGTAGAGGTTGTATTTGCATCTGCAGGAGGAGGCATGTTTGCTGTAAAGAAATACAAAGAGGCATTAGATAAGATTGTTGCTAGAAATAAAGTGAACACTAAATTTGGACACAACCTAGTCTCAATTGATGCGGACAAAAAAGAAGCTACATTTGAAGTGCTTGCTACAGGAGATAGAATCTTATTGGAATATGACATGTTGCATGTAACCCCACCAATGGGACCACCGGACTTTATTAAAAATAGTCCTTTGGCAGCCGATACGGGCTGGGTTAGCGTAGATAAATATACGACCCAACACACGAAATTTGCTAATGTATTTGCAATAGGTGATTGCTCAAACCTACCTACTTCTAAGACTGGAGCAGCCATCCGTAAGCAAGCTCCTACCCTAGTGGCTAATCTAAATGCTGCTATTCAAAACAAGCCTTTACCTGCTGCATATGACGGATATACATCTTGTCCATTAGTAACAGGGTATGGTCGTTTGATTTTGGCTGAATTTGATTATAACAAAGAGCCAATGGAGTCGTTCCCGTTTGACCAAAGTAAGGAACGTTACAGCATGTATGCTTTAAAAGCGTATGCTTTACCTAACTTATATTGGCATGGTATGTTGAAAGGGCGTAAGTTCTAAAAACATAAAA
>JAJRQS010000115.1 GCA_024280135.1 Bacteroidota bacterium
CAACAAGATGTCGGCTTAGATGGTATTGATGATGAGGGGGAAAGGGCAAAATATGCTAACTATGTGTCAGCCTACAATGGAACTAACATTGCAGGTATCATTCAAGATGACCCATCTAATGACAACTTCGTTTCTTTTAGATACACAAAATATGGGGAGAATGAAAGTGCTCTTGTTAAGTATATGGGATTTAATGGATTGCAAGGTAATTCAAAAGAAACAACGGGTCAATTCGTAGAGAGCTCTACCAACTATCCCAATACAGAAGATTTGAATAGAGATAATTCTCTAAACGAAACGGAGGCGTATTTTCAATATAACATTCCGATTAATTATGATAGTCCGGGTAAAATTAGAGATACAACGGAAACGAGTTTTGTGACAGAGTCTATCCTTACGGAAGATAACGAGCGTTGGTATCACTTCAAAATTCCTTTGAATCAGTATCATGAGCAAGTAGGAGGAATTCAAGATTTTAGATCGATTCGTTTTATGCGAATTATTGCACATGGCTTTGAAGACGAAATAGTTTTCAGATTTGGTACATTGGAGTTGGTTAGAAATCAATGGAGAAAATACACTAGAGAAAAAATTGCCTGTCCAGATGTGAAGTTTGAGGTAAACGAGGTGAATATAGAAGAGAATAGTAATAAGTTACCTTTTAATTATGTTTTGCCGCCAGGGGTAAAAAGAGAGGATATCATAGGAACAGTGACAGCAGGGGCTCTTCAAAATGAGAATTCTCTTTCGATGGAAGTTAAAGAGTTATGTCCAGGAGCTGAAAAAGGAATATTTAAGACACTGAATATGGATATGCGTGTGTATAAGCGTATTCAGCTTTTTATCCATGGAGAAGCCTTAGGGGATACGCCCCCCTCCGATCAAAAAGTATTCTTGAGAATGGGTAAAGATTTTACTAGTAACTATTACGAATATGAAGTGCCGCTGAAGTTTTCAAACCCGGATGCTGTATCCCCATCTGACGTTCAAGCTTATAGAGAAGAGGTATGGCCAGAAGAAAACTTCTTTGACTTTCCACTTGACTTATTTAAGGATTTAAAACTAAAAAGGAATAGGCAGGGAGGTGATTCTTTATCTATCTATGATCCCGAAAAACCCGAAAATCTTGTTACGGTAGTCGGTAACCCCAATATCGGGCGTGTCAAAACTATTATGATCGGTGTAAAGAATAAAGATGACCAAGTCAGAAGCCTAGAAGTCTGGGTGAATGAATTACGTTTGAGTGGATTAGATGAAGCGGGTGGACTGGCTGGATTAGCAAGAGTGGATTTGAAGTTGGCAGATTTTGGTAGTATTGCCCTTTCGGGAAATTATTCCAGTATTGGATATGGGGCCATTGACCAGAAGTTAGCGCAGCGAAGTAGAGAGCAAGTTGTTCAATATGATTTGGCTGGTAATTTTGAATTAGGTAAATTCCTTCCGGAAAAATCAGGGATTAGAATTCCTTTCTTTGCTCAGTACTCTAAGAATATTAAAAGTCCGCAATACGATCCTTACGACTTAGATGTAGAATTAAAAGATAAGTTGGATGGTGCAAAAAACCAAAAGGAAATAAAAGAATTGGCGCAAGACGTCACAACTATCAAGAGTTTTAACTTTACGAATGTCCGAAAAGATAAGACCAATGGGAAGAAACCCATGCCTTGGGATGTTTCTAATTTTAGTGCCACTTATTCTTATTCTGAAACAGACAAACACAATCCTTTAATTGCTAAAGACAACTTGAAGCGATACAGAGGTATTTTGGATTATCAATATTCGCCAAAGACGAAGTACTTCCGCCCTTTCAAGAAGTTGATAAAAAAGGATAAGTATTTAAAATTATTAACGGAATTTAATTTTAGCCCAATACCTAATTCAATCGGTGTTTCGACTTCGATGGATCGTTCTTTTAATCGAACGACTTATCGTTTTGCAGGTGAAGATCCTTTATTGAATACTTATTATAATAAGAACTTTGCATGGGATAGGACTTATTCCTTAAACTGGAATTTGACGAAAGCGCTAAAGTTTGCTTTTGATGCACAGACTTTTTCTGTCATAGATGAGCCGACCGAAGTAGATGATTTGGGCAACCAAAGAGATAGAGGTTTTGTTAGAGATTCTATCTTGACAAACATCCGAAGTTTTGGTAGAAATAAACAATACAGACATAGTATGTCTTTGAATTATACTGTGCCGATGAAGTACATTCCTTTTATGGATTGGGTGAAGATAAAGGCAAGTGTGAATGCAGACTACGCTTGGAATGCTGCTGCTTTAAATGTTATTGAGTTGGGCAATGTGGCACAAAATGGCCAAGTAAGAAAATTAAATGGAGATTTGAACTTTGCCAAGCTGTATAAGAAATCAAAATATTTACAAAAAATAGATAGCTCTTTGGGTGGACGTAGAAGCTCAAGAAATCGAAGAGCTGATAGCCGAAGTTCTAGAGGTCGCAGCACCAGTAATAAAGAAGAAGGAACTTCTTCTGAAAAGAAAAGAGGCCGCCGTAACAAAAGAGATAAATCTGACAAACAACCAGACAAGAAGAAAGTAAAAGAAGTAGAAGAGCCTAAAATGGATGCAGCTGGTAAGTTAATTGCAGGAGATCCTAGGTTGGGTAATATTCCAAAGCCTGGTGATAAAGACAAAAAGGGTAAGACAAAGAAAAAGAAGAAACCTAAAAAGAAGAAGAAAAAGAAAAAGAAAGACAGAAAGCCTTCAAAAGTTGAAAAGGGCTTAGTGCGGTTGTTATTATCCGTACGAAAAGCTAGAGTGGTGTATGTGGAAAAATATGCTTCTGTTGTGCCTGGCTTTACGCCTTCAGCCAAAGTACTAGGTTTGAAAGATGGTTTTACGGCGCCGGGTTGGGACTATATTACAGGATTTCAACCAAGCGATGCAAAGTTGGATAACTTCGCATCTAATAATTGGATTACGGATAATATCATGTTGAATCAACCCCTTTCAAGGAACTATGGACAAGAGATAAATGTATCTGTCACGGTAGAACCTTTTAAAGATTTCAAGATTGATATCGATGCCAATAAAGATTTTACTCGCAATCGAACAGAGATGTTTAAGGATACGGTTTTGGATGGTCAGCGTGATATTGTACATGCCTTGCCTAGAACGATAGGATCGTATTCTGTTTCTTTCTTTAATGCAAATACGATGTTTAATAATGACATCACAGGTTTGTTTCATCAGTTTGAGGAGAACCGTAAGGATATTTCTAAGCGGTTGATTATTCGATCTTATGAAGAGCAAGGGATTCCAATTCCTTCGCCTATTCCACAACATACCATTGATACAGGATATACAGAGGGATATGGAAAATTTCAGCAGGATGTATTGATACCAGCCTTTATGGCGGCTTATACGAAGCAAGATCCGGGTTCTGTCGGATTAAATATTTTCAAGATGATTCCAAGACCCAATTGGAAATTGAGTTACACAGGGTTATCAAAGATACCTGCTTTCAAGGCATTGTTTAAGAGCTTTAGCTTACGTCATGGTTATACCTCAAAGATGACAGTAAATTCGTACAATACGGCTACGAATTATGATGCAAATAATAAGACAAAGCTCAATGACAATACTTACAGTTATTATTCACAATTTGAGATACCCGATGTGAGTATTCGAGAAGCCTTTAATCCGTTGATTGGGTTAGATATGCGCATGAAGAATGACATGAGTTTGAATTTCTCTTTTAATAAGGCTAGAAACTTAGCGTTAAGCTTCGTTGATTACAAATTAGCAGAAACGAAGACAACGGATGTTACCTTTGGATTTGGTTATACGATGAAAAATGTAGAATTTGGGTTTCTGAAAAGTAAGAAAAAGAAGAAGCGTAAGAAGAAGAAAAAGAAAAAGGATGATAAGAAGAAACCTGCCACTCGAAGAGGTGCAAACCCAAAGGCTAAAAACTTAGTCTTTAAGATGAACTTTTCTTTGCGAGATGATGTAACTTATAATCATCAATTGGATCAAGGTTCTTCTTTGCCCATTAGAGGAACAAATACCTTCTCTATGTCGCCTACGATTGATTATAATATCAACAAACGGTTGACCCTACAATTGTACTTCGATCATCGCCGTACGACTCCTAAGACGTCTTCTAGTCCACCTACGGTTTCGACTAGTTCGGGTGTGACGCTGAGATTTAATTTAGGCGAATAAAAAAAAGGGTTGAAGATTTTCTTCAACCCTTTTTTTATAGATAACGCACTATGCTTTTGAGTCTGATTTGACTCAAAAGCTCGGCACAGGAGAGACTTTGAACTTGCTTTTAGCTTCAAAGTCCGTTGTTTAAAAATGCATTTATGGTTGTTTGACAACTTAGCTTTGTTAGATGCCAGTCAGTGTAGGTAATAAAATGTACAGGGTGATTCATTCGATCTAGCATTTTTATCTTTGCGTAAGTGAATTGTTTCTCATATACACCTGGACATCCGACTAGATCAATGCAGTATGTTTTATCGTTTTTGATCACGACAATGTCAATGGTAACACCTGCCACTCTGTAGGCTTCCAGGATTTCAACTTTATCCAGTTTTTGCTTGATAAAATTGATTACCTCTTTAGCAAATATATCTTGCTCTGATTCTGTGTTTTTTTGTTGTACTTGAATGGGATGAATACTATTGAGATATTGGCTGAGCAAATATTTACGATCCAATGTTTTAAAGGACAAAGAGGTGCAGATGATTTGCAAACTTCTTGCTCGGGTGATTGTAACATTAAATACATCTTTCCTATTCAAGTACTGAAAAGAACCGGGATGTGACTCATCATCTAGAACAAAAGAAATAAAAATGGAGTCTCTTTCTTCGCCTTGAAAATGAAAAGGAGTGCCGATAAGAATATGATGTCTTTTTAGTCCATAAAGACCAATCTCTTTTCGAGCAAGCGTTTTTAAATAGTTTACTTGTGCGCGGAATGGGGAGATTATTCCGATGCTTTTGCACATTCTAGGGCTCAGGTTGCTTTCATCTTCTATTTGCTTTTTTATGCTTTCTACAATGAATTTGGCCTCTTCGGCATTCACGCCCTTGTCTGTTCTTTTTCCATTTATTGTCTCAAGGAAAAGGCTTTTCTTTTTGTTATTTATGGGAGATGTGGTCATGATGTCTAAAGCCTTAGCATAAAACTGCTTATTAGAAAAGTCAATAATGTCAGGGCTACTGCGGTAATGCTCATTGAGAAAAATGACTTGTTCTTGTTTTTGAATGTGCTTATTGACAAGATCTAATACACTATTTGAGCGGTAGCTCATTGCATTTGGGACAGCATGCTTTTCTTTTAATTTTTCTTCTTGAAACTTTGATAAAAAAGAAATATGTTTTAGTTGTTTGGGGTCTCCGACTATGATGATTTTTTTAGCTCTATAAAAAATAGGGATACTACTTGCAATATCACATTGTGTAGCTTCGTCAATGATCGCTACATCAAATAAACCTTCCGATAAGGGCAGGGTATTATGAATGTTTGAGGTATTACAAATCCAGGCAGGAAGTGCCTTTAGCAAAACATCAAAGTCTATTTTATTGAACTCTTGATGAATGAGGTTTCCTTTGGTTTCCGTTAGCGCATTGGCAAGGTGCAATAATTGCGTTCTTCTTTTATGTAAGTTGTTATAAAGGTGAAAGTTATAATGCTCTTTGATATAATGTTTGGTTTGCTTTATGCGCTTTACTTCAAGCTGGTCTATTTCCTTTTTTATTTTCCAGATTTCTGTACGAGTGCCATGTAAATGTTCAATCCATTTTTGTTGTATTCGTCCAAAAAAAATAATCTTTTTGTTGTAAAGGAATCGGCCCCATTTGATTTCTTCTTCTTCTCGTTTTTTTAGTTGTTTGATTCCATGTTCTATCTTAATATTTAAATCAGAAATCTCTCTTTCTAATACTTGCAATTGAACTTGAGTAACACTTTTTAAACTGATTCCATTTAGGATATTCCAAATTCTAGTTCTTAAATGAGTACGATAGGAAGCATTAGCCGTTTTGATTACAAGCCCTTTAAGACCAAGGTCTTTATCTATTTTATTCGCAATTACGTTTCCAGCTTGATTGTTTTTTGATGCAATCAAAACAGATTTTCCTTTGCTGATAAGATTTGCGGTCAAGGAAGCAATGGTAAATGATTTTCCCGTTCCAGGAGGTCCTATTACTAGTGTTATTGGATTGGTGTCATGAGCAGTAAAAACTTTCTTTTGGTGTTCACTCAAAGAAACGGGAACATTTATCGTGGTAGCGAAGGTTCTCTTTTCTATCTTTGTTTTGTTTTGTCCAAACAATGTGGAAAGCACACTTTGTGAGGTTTTTTCTGTGGAAAGCGTTGTTAATTCATTAATAATACCTCTGGATCCTTTTGGTTTTTGGAGCAAGCCAAATAAGGCAGAAGCAATTAGACGAAAGTCTTTCTTCGATGCTTTCTTTTGATAGATCGTAAACGGATCTTCTAAGGTGTTTGACTCAAGTAGTTCATTAATTGATTCAATGCCTAATGTCGGTACAAAGTCTTGAAGCTTCTTGTGTAGAATGTGTAGATTGTCAAAATTTAATGGCCCTTTGGGAAGTGAGTCTGCAAAATTTGCGTAAGTTAAATCCAAGTTGGGATCGGCATATTTTAGATAGTCAAAAAAAGCTGGATTTAAAATGGGATCATCTATATTAACAGATACCGAATAGATGCCATCATCCACATGTAAGGTCGCTTCAAAAAGATATAATGGAGCAAAAACTTTCTGCTGTCGACTCAAGATCGGCATAGATCCTTTTATAAAAAAAGCTGCTGCGTATAATCCCTTTTCTTTGGAGTTAAGGAGTAAATCTTCATCAATAGACGCGCCCCATTCTGAATTTACAGGAAATTTCTCTAACCGCTTGTTAAACGGTTCAAAGGAACGAGTAAAGTATTGATGTTCAACGCTTTTACCAAAAAAATTAAAACTAGTACTAGCTTTAAAATCAAAGAGATAACAATCTTTGTAGAAACTTATAATATTAGGAATACGGCTCATAAAATAGCTTTGGCTTTTAATCGTTAAAGGTAAGAAATAATTAAAAGAAATGCTTGTGGCTTCTGTAGTTAACTTAAGGATTGGCTTTTTTGGCAGAAATCCCATATTTTTGCACAAACCTGTAATATATGTTTAATTTTCAAAATCTCTTAGAACGTTCCGCTTTTGGTGTATCTGCCTATATTGGAGAAAAGGTCGGTATTGCCTCTTCTCGGGTTCGGCTGTATTTTATCTATTTATCTTGCGCGACTTTCGGGTCACCTATTGTTATTTATCTTTTTGTTGCTTTTTGGTTGAATGTCAAAAAACACCTAAAAGAGCGAAAGGCAATTCTTTTTGATTAGTCTTTCGTTACCGACAAAGACCTGTCCTAGCTTTTTTTCCTTTTCAATTGATTGTAGTCTAAATAATACAAGACCTTTAAACTGATGGCGTTATTTTTGTCACCGACAAAAGTTTCATTGATCGTTTCGCCTAATGAAAATAATGCATCCGTATTTCCAATGGCAAAGTTTTTCCAAGTCAAGTACAAATCACTTCCAGGACTAAAATGCCAACGATAGACAAAGTCAATACTGAAAAAGTCAAAAGTTTGATCATGCAAAGGTACTTTGTTTTCGTCTATACCTTTGTAAGGAGTAGTAGATAAAGAACCGTCTAGCTCCAACAAAAAATAATCTATGGTCTCTAATTGGGTCCAATAGTTTCTGCCATAGAAGGAGCAAGTCATATTGGTATTAATTTTATAATCAATAGACAAAGAGGAAATAAGGGTGTTTCTATTTCTTTTTCCCAGAATAACATCTGAGGGATTTAGGGCATCATAACCCAGCGCGTTATTATCTTTCCAAATGTAAGAACGCATTCTCTTATTCCAATTATAATCTAGATTAATTCGGGAGGTTAGTTTGTCAGAAAAACGATAGCGTAGTCCTAGATCGACATTACCTCTTCGGGTGTCTTCGTCAGTAGCACCTTGACTCGTTTGGATATCGAGCGCAAATTTTTGATTATAATCAGTGCTTCCAAAAGCCCAGATGTTTAGAACTTTACGAGTCGTATAAAAACGTCCAGGAGATCTAGGTTCATAGAAGTCTTGCCCAAGAAAAGGCCGTATAAAACCGCCAATTCCTAGAGATAAAAACTTTTTAGTCGTCAATCGACCATTAAAATTAATCCAATATTCTACAAATTCATTTGGGTCATAAAGGTATTCAGTACCAGTCGAAAGCCTTAAGTTGTAACTCCGTAGATTTTTGGGTTTGCGCTCACGATAATTTCCTCTAATGTATATTTCTCTACTATTATTTCTTCTTTGAAATCCAAAGTCATTCGGGTTATAAGTATCGCTAACTTCCGCATAGTTTACATCATAAGTTAATTTTCCACTTTGCTTCCCTGCACTTAGTTTCAGTTTGTGTCCAATGGTGTTTTCTTCATTAGGGAGTATGATTTGACTAATTGCCGCAACTCCATCTGTATTCCATTTTTGGTCTTTGGTATTTAAAGAATAATCGATTGCCGTAACATTGGCATCGTAGTCATGTCCTTCTCTAAAAACATTTGAATTGATAATAGCAACAGAGGAATTATTTTTCAGCTGTTGATCGAATACTAAGATGTTATAGTTTGTAAGCGGGTTTGTTTCTATTTTTGTGTCATCTTCAAAAGAAGTAAAAGTTCTAGCTTCGACGGCATTCAAAAAGCCAATACCCAGTTTTTTATCTGTTCGTCCTGATACTTTGATGGCATTGATCAGCTGACTTTTCGTTGGGTTTTTCTTTATTTTTTTTCCAGTAGAATAGGCCTTGTACCCATTCAATGGCGAACTACCAATCCGACGTGTATAAATGATATCTCCTTTTTCAAATAATTCTGTCCCTTCTGTAAAAAAAGGTCTTCTCTCTGAGTAGAAGACTTCAAACGGTGAAATATTTAAAACTTGCGCATCAGAGCGGGTCTGTGAAAAGTCTGGAATAACAGTCAAATCCAAGGTGAAAGCATTATTCAAGCCTAGTTTAATATCTCCTCCACCTCCATACGCATATTGGTTGCCATCAGGTCCAGTCTGAACTCCAAGGGAGATAAAAGGTGTTGCAGATAATCGAAGAGGTGCATTAATACTTTTTATGTTTTGCATGATGCCTGCTTGGTTGACGAAACCATTGATGTTTGGATCTACTTTGTTCCAACTTGATTTTTCTTTGGTTCTCTGAATACTTCTAAATACATTAACGCCCCAAGATTGCACATCCGTAGAAGGAAATCGAATGGCAGAAAAAGGTATTTCTATTTCAACAGCCCAAGAATCTTCCTCCACGACGACTTTGCTATTCCAGACAGCATCCCAATTGTTGTCTTCCCCAAAAGTAGCGATTTTAGCATCAAATTGAGTGCCTGCC
This sequence comes from Bacteroidota bacterium, assembly GCA_024280135.1. Taxonomy (GTDB): domain Bacteria; phylum Bacteroidota; class Bacteroidia; order Chitinophagales; family Saprospiraceae; genus HyVt-613. Next base: position 9,436 of record JAJRQS010000115.1, read on the forward strand.
GCCGTGACAATAAACTCAAAAGCTTCTATTTCACTCATAAAGGGATCTAAGAGAACACCAAAAAAATCTGCATTTCCGATACCATCTCTTTCGCTTAATTCCTTACGTACATCCGTTCTTTTGTCATAGCTTCGGGCGAATATATAGACCGCAGCATCACTATAAAGTACTTTGACTTCTGTCTTGGCAATGGAGGGAGCACCCACTTCAGCTCCCTGCCATTGTGTAAAATCAGTTAAAATGGTGGCTTCAGCCCAAGCAGCTTCTTCCGCTTTTCCATCAATTTTAATTGACTCACTAGTACGTTTGGCTTGAAAAGTCCTTTTGGGGAGCTCTTTTGAATCTTGGGCTTGCGCAAAAATGGTTATACAAACTAAGAGTAATAGTTGGATTATTTTCATTTGGTGGGTTTTATAGACTAAAGACGGCTATAAAATGGAAATGTTGCACAGGAATGGCATGACTTATTAATGGGCCAGTAAAGTGCCTAGATGTGTGTATTCTACTTTAGGATTGATTTCCTTAGGTCTTGTGGAATGATTCTTAGACCCACGTCTTTAGTAAAAAATGACCCGAACCATTGAAAAGAATAAGATTGTATATATATTGTGTCGCTGCATCATTTCGAGTGGAGTTTTAGGTTAGATGAGTTTTAACTTTTTTCTGCCACCACTCGTAAAAATGCTTGATGTACTAGACAGGAACCAATAAAAAATAAGAAATGTATATTCCAGAAATATTTAATAGTAAAGACGCAATACAAGCTGTCTCTTTTATGAGAAAGTTTAATTTTGGAATAATTATTTCTTCTGAGAAAGGAAAACCAATCGCTACTCATTTGCCATTTGTAATTACAGAAAGGCAAGGTTACATTATTTTGACTTCACATTTTGCGAAAGCAAATAATCAATCAAAAAACATACAAGCAGATGAAATTCTTGTGATTTTTACAGAGCCACATGCTTATATTTCTCCAAAACTATATAACAAAAAGGAGAATGTCCCAACTTGGAACTATGTCTCTGTTCATGCTTACGGAACGGCAAAAGTATTAGAAAAGGAGACGGAGGTTTTTGAAGTCTTGGAGCAAATGATTAAAAGTTTTGATGTGGATTATATGGACCAATGGAATGAATTATCGAAAGATTATAAGAGGAGGATGGCTAGTGGAATAATTGCTTTTGAAATTCAAGTTAATGAACTTCAATTCCAAGAAAAATTGAGCCAAAACAAATCGAAAAATGAACAAGATAAAATTATTAATAATCTTTTAGAGAGTGAAATGGGTAGTGACGTTTTACTTGCGAAATACATGAAAGAAAAGAAAACGGATCTACAAAAATAGGACATGGGGCCAGACTATCGGGATGGGCTTTTGAAGTTGACTATATTCGTCGGGCAGGTTGAACAGTTTACAAAACTTAAATTGGAGATAAAAATGCTAATTTCAAAAAAGTATCTTTCTTTCCCGAACCATTGAAGTTACTTAAAAAGATTTAAAGACCTGTACCAGTCGTTCAAGATCGTCCCAGCTATTATAGACATTGGGGGAGACCCGGACGGCATCTCCACGATAAGAAACAAAAATCCCTCTACTCTGTAGTTTTTCTTTTAAAGCATTCATCGGAATATGTTTGGGCAAATAAATCCCAAATAAATGACTAGAACGAAATGCTTCTTCCTCAATAAAACACCCAATCGCTTGGAGTTCTTGGATGGCATCTTTCGTTATTTGCAAACAGTAATTTTGTATTTTACTCGGTTGCCAATGAATCAGTTGTTCGATGGCTTTATTTAACATGGGGTTAAGCGTGAAATTACTGGATTCGCCGACTGAAAAACGACCCGATTTCGGTTGGTAATCAGGCTGGTAGTTAACGAGTTGCCCAAAATCCTCGCTACCTTTTCTATTGATCCAATTTTCTTCGATTGGGAGCCCATCATTGAAACTATCATGATAGTAGGCAAGCCCAGTAGCGTATGGACCCAATAGCCATTTGTAGCCCGCCGTAATGAGTGCATCTGGTTCATATTCCCTTACGGAAAAAGGTAAGGCTCCTAGCGATTGGGTGCCGTCAATAATGAGTTTTGCTCCATGTAATTTCGTCTTTGCACGAATGGCTTTCAAATCAAACAAAGTCCCATCTGCCCAGTGTACATGTGGTAAAGAAACCACAACAGTCTTGGACGAAATTGCCGCTAGGATGGCTTCATTCCATTTTTGTCCTCTTTGTAGGAAGGCTTTGGGTGCATCGACAATCACTAATTTGCCACCGTATTTTTGCGCAAGCCGCAGCCAACTATATACCTGACTAGGAAACTGCCCCTCTACAATCAAAATTTCATCTCCTCTTTCCAATTGAATGTTATTTGCAACAGTAGCAATCCCATAAGAAACAGCAGGTATTATCGCCACGTTTTGATAATCTGGGATGTCCACTAGTCTTGCAAAATTCTTTTTCAAGGTCGTGGGAATCTTGAAAAAATCGTCAACGTCCATCTTGTAGGGTTGCCCTTTTCCCAAAACGGCTTCTTGACCCACTTCAATGACCGATTTTAAAAGTGGTGACATATAGGCACCATTTAAATAGGCAACATGAGTTTCTAATATGAATTTATCCTTTTGGTTGACGAACATTTATGTTATCTTTGACTTTGTCATTGAATTCTGCAAATTATGAAACATTTCACTTCCTTCCTACTCTTAGGCATTTTTTTATTTCTTTTTACTAATATTTTTGCGCAAGAAAATGATAAAGGGGTCGTCCTAGAAACGGCAACAGGGA
>JAJRQS010000116.1 GCA_024280135.1 Bacteroidota bacterium
CTACGGTCGCGTTTATATGCTTCCTTTGGTCGCGTTTAAGTGCTTCCTTTGGTCGCGTTTATTTGCTCCTTCGGTCGCGTTTATTTGCTTCCTTTGGTCGCGTTTATTTGCTCCTTTGGTCGCGTTTAAGTGCTTCCTTTGGTCGCGTTTATATGCTTCCTTTGGTCGCGTTTATTTGCTCCTTCGGTCGCGTTTATATGCTTCCTTTGGTCGCGTTTATTTGCTATCGAGTCACGTGACGTAGTCACACTCTTAATTTAATTCGCGTAATTTGTGCTAATTCGTGTCCAAACCATGTGGGAGTACATAAACGCGCAAAGCGCACATAAACGTCCAAAGGACACATAAACGCACAAAGTGCACATAAACGCGCAAAGCGCACATAAACGCACAAAGCGCACATAAACGCGCAAAGCGCACATAAACGCGCAAAGCGCACATAAACGCGCAAAGCGCACATAAACGCGCAAAGCGCACATAAACGCGCAAAGCGCACATAAACGCACAAAGCGCACATAAACGCGCAAAGCGCACATAAACGTCCAAATGTCTTGTCCTGAAATAGGTTTACACCAAAACCTTAAAAAATGGACAAAAAAAGTAAACGAATTTCAGGATTAAAAGCTGGAAAAATCATTCAAAAAGCAAACAAATATTTTTCAGAAGCTGAGAAACATTTTATCATTAAAGAATTATTATCTACCAAATGTACTAAAGCCCAAATTTGGGAAAAATACACTGGTCAAATAGAAGAACACGGGCAATTACTACGTTGGATGCGACAATTAGGATATGATAGTTCTGTTAAGACCAGAAGACCTAACTTTACCACAAAAACAACTGTGATGTCTATAAAAAAATCAAAAAAAGAAACAATAAATTCCTTTGATGACTTTGAAACACTTCAATTAAAGACAAGAATAGCTGAACTTGAAAAGAAACTAAAAGATGCAGAAATAAAAGCTATTGCTTATTCAACAATGGTTGATGTAGCTGAAAAAGAGTTCAATATTCCAATTAGAAAAAAGTACAATACCAAGTCATAGAAGAAATGAAAAATACATTTACGCACGTAGGGTTAGCCAAACTATGTGGATGGTTTGGTATTACAAGACAGGCTTATTACAATCATTCCTGGAGAGCATTTGAAGTCGTTAATCAACATCATATAATTGTTGATAGAGTCAAAGAAATTAGAGAGAATCATCCAAGATTAGGAACAAGAAAACTTTTTGATATGTTACAACCATTTTTCAAAGAGCATCAAATAAAAATAGGTAGAGATGCATTATTCAATGTGCTGTACACCAATCATTTGTTGGTAAGGAAACGGAAAAGAAAAATAAGTACAACTAATTCTTATCATAGGTTTAGAAAATATCCAAACTTGATTAGAGAGTTTACGCCAACAGCAATTAATCAGTTGTGGGTGAGCGATATAACCTATTGGAAGATTGGAGTAAAACACGTGTATATAAGTTTTATAACAGATGTTTATTCTCATAAAATAGTTGGTTATTATGTCGCTCAGACGTTAGAAACTATTGAATCATTACAAGCATTGAAAATGGCATTAGATGGCTTAGTAACAGAACCAACTAACTTAATCCATCACTCTGACAGAGGCATACAATATTGCAGTAATTCTTATGTAAAGCTATTGCAGGATTATAATATAAAAATAAGTATGACTGAAAATGGAGATCCTCTTGAAAATGCTGTTGCCGAAAGAATAAACGGAATAATAAAAGAAGAATATCTACATAACTATCAGGTAAACAACTTAAAAGAAGCTAAAGAACTGCTTAAGGCTGTTGTTGACTTATATAACAATGAAAGACCTCATATGAGCATAAGCAACTTAACACCTAATAAAGTACATCAATCTACAGAAAAACTAAAATTAAACAAATTATGGAAGAATTATTATAAGAAAAATAGTAATATTGCAAAGCAAGAACAGGACGTAAATCAAACTGTAAACTTATTGCAGGATTAATTATAAAAACTGTAAACTTATTTTAGGACGAGTCAAAAGGACACATAAACGCACAAAGTGCACATAAACGCACAAAAGTGCACATAAACGCGCAAAGCGCACTATCTTTACCCGATGAATTTTCCGATACGCACATCTTGGCGGTATATCTTTTCGAAAAAGAGTACGAATGCCATTCATATCATCTCTAGCATTACGGTGTTTGGGATTGCGGTGGGTACGGCGGCACTATTGATAGTGTTATCCGTTTTTAATGGGTTTGAGGAATTGCTGGGGGAGATGTTTGGATATTTTAATCCACCGATTAAGATAGAATTAAAGGAAGGGAAATTTTTTACAATTGACTCTGCTGATGTGATTAAGTTACGCGCTATTGAAGGTGTTCAGCATGTGGCGGTAACGATTGAAGAAGTTGCATTCTTTGAATTTGATGGCAACCAAGATTTTGGTACGATAAAAGGAGTTGATGATAACTTTAGACAAATCAATCATTTGGATTCAACACTCATTGATGGAGAGTATACCCTAGAACAGGAGGGGAAAAACTACTTAGTGTTGGGAGCTGGATTAGCAGCTAAACTTTCTTTAGCAGGGATTGATCCGTTTAAATTGGTCAATATTTACATGCCTGTGGACAAAAAACGTTCTTCGGTAGGAAAGCCTTTTCGTTCAAGGTTAGCAGCCACTTCAGGTGTTTTTCAAATTCAAGAAGAAGTCGATATGCAATATGCGATTTCTAACATCGAGTTTGTTCGAGAACTGTTAAAGATGCCTAATCAAGCGAGTGCTATTGAAATTGGGCTAGAAGAAGGGGTTGAAGCAAATAGTGTTAAGCCTTCTATAAAGCAGATATTGGGGGACCGATTTACCTATAAAGATCGATTTCAACAAAATGAAGCTTTTTTTAAAATTATGAAATTGGAGCGGTGGATGTTTTATGCGATCATTAGTTTGGCGTTAATTTTAGTCGCCTTTAATATGGTTGGTAGTTTGTGGATGACCGTATTAGAAAAACGTAGTGACATTGCCCTATTACGATCTATTGGTTTAGAAGATAAAGGGGTGTTTAGTATTTTCTTTTTTCAAGGAATGTTTTTACTGATATTAGGACTGCTTGGGGGATTTGTGTTGGCGTTGTTAATTTATTATTTCCATATTAATTATGGATTGGTTTCTATTCCAGATGGATTTGCGGTGGATCGATATCCTATGCAGATTCGATGGTTTGATTTTGTGACAGTTACCTTGACTGTTTTTGCCTTTGGTTCTATTGCTGCCTTTTTTCCAGCTAAAAAGGCTTTAGAGATTTTACCTACGGATATTCGGCGTTGATTTACGAATAAATAAGCTAGCTGTCTATAAACCCAATTCCTTCTTGATTCTTAAAATCATTGATAAAGGTTCAATGAATTTTTCAGCAATGTCTGCTGGGTCTATTCCCTTTTTTAGGCTTTTTGCAATTCATGATTGAAGCAAAGTATTTATCGTGTGGGTTCGTAATTTTCTTTTTCATCATTTTTAATATTACCCGGCCCAGGTCTCTCTGTCCAATGTTCGATACTGAATGGCTTCCGCCAAATGTTCAATTAATATCTCCTTACTATTTCCCAAGTCGGCTGCCGTTCTCGCTACCTTCAAAATCCTATCATATGCTCTTGCAGATAATTGTAATTTTTCCATAGATAATTTTAATAACGTCAAACAAGCTTTATCTAACTGACAAACATCTTGTACCATTCGCCCCGACATTTGTGCATTTGCATATACATTGGGATGTTCTTTGAAGCGTTCTCTTTGAATCTCTCTAGCCTTTAAAACCCTTTCGGCAACGACTTCGCTTTTCTCTCCGATCCTACGCCTATCCGCCAGTTGTTCATAACTCACAGGCGTGACCTCCACATGCAAATCAATCCGATCCATCAAAGGTCCTGACACCTTGCTCAAGTATCGTTTAACAACTCCTGGCCCACAGACACACTCCTTGTCTGGGTGATTGTAATAACCACATGGGCAAGGATTCATCGAGGCTATCAACATAAAATTAGCGGGGTAATCGACTGTTATTTTCGCCCGACTAATGGTAATCTTCCGATCCTCCATCGGCTGCCGCAAAACTTCAATAACCGCTCTCTTAAACTCGGGCAATTCATCTAAAAACAAGACCCCATAATGTGCCAATGAAATCTCTCCCGGCATCGGATTCGAACCACCACCTACAAGCGCCACATCACTAATCGTATGATGAGGCGACCTAAAAGGGCGTACCGTTACCAATCCCGCATCGGACGGCAACATACCCGCCACTGAGTGAATCTTAGTCGTTTCTAGTGCTTCTGCAAGTGTCAAAGGTGGCAGAATGGTGGGCAATCTTTTTGCCAACATCGTTTTACCGGCACCTGGAGGCCCAATCAAAATGGCATTGTGCCCACCTGCTGCAGAGATTTCCAAAGCTCGTTTAATGCGCTCTTGACCTTTTACATCAATAAAATCTACATCGTACGTGTTTCTTTTGATGGCAAACTCATCCCGTGTACTCACTTCCACCGGTTTCAACGCACTCACCCCATTTAAAATATCAATGGCTTCCTTCAGATTTTTGACACCATAGACTTCTATGTCATTCACGATCGCTGCCTCCCTAGCGTTTTGGGCAGGAACAATAAGTCTGGCAAATTTTTCTTTTCTGGCTTGTATCGCTATCGGCAAAGCGCCTTTAATCGGACGCAGCGACCCATCCAAAGAAAGCTCACCCATCAGCATAGAAGTTTCTAATAGATCTGCTGTCATCTGATCCGTTGAAGCCAATAGCCCTACCGCAATGGGTAAATCATAAGCCGATCCTTCTTTACGAATGTCTGCTGGCGCCAAATTAACTACAAATTTAACTCTAGGGATCTTAAAGCCATAATTCTTCACCGCGGTCTCCACCCGAGAATAACTTTCTCTAACCGCGTTATCTGGAAGACCCACTAAGTAATAAGAATTAGACCCAGCTGGGACAGTACCCCCCGCACTTATTTCTACTGTAATAGTCATGGCATCGACACCATATACCGCACTGGCAAATGTTTTGACAAGCATAAGTTTTCTTTTTTGCAAATACAGTGTTATAAAAATAACCTTTTTGCAATGAATTGATAGTTTTTTGTATCTTTGAGCGCACAAGTTAACAAAAATATACATGTCAAAAAAGGCTTGGTACATTTCACCCATCGGATGGTTAGAAATAACCGC
>JAJRQS010000117.1 GCA_024280135.1 Bacteroidota bacterium
TGGGGAAACGCTTAGAGTATGTTATTCGATATCCGCATGGCTGTATAGAACAAACGACTTCATCTGTTTTTCCACAACTGTATGTGGATGCATTGATGGATTTGAATACAGCCAAACAAGCTGAAGTCACTCGTAATATTAAAGCAGGGATTGAGCGTTTGAAGTTGTTTCAGGTAGGAGATGGTGGCTTTGCCTACTGGCCTGGAAATAGTCATTCTGATGCTTGGGGAAGTAATTATGCTGGACATTTCTTAGTAGAAGCCAAGGCGAAAGGTTTTGTTGTTCCTGAATTAATGCTAAATAATTGGATAGGCTTTCAAATTAATTTAGCTAATTCTTGGCGAACAAGTACGAGCAGTTATAATTTTTCTGCGACGGATCAGGCCTATAGATTGAAGACTTTGGCCCTTGCGGGAAAACCTGTTAACAGTGCGATGAACCGCTTGCGCAAAGAGGCTAACTTACCCAATATGGCACGATGGCATTTAGCAGCTGCCTATGCGTTGATTGGAAAGAAAGATATCGGTAAGCAGATTTTGGCGGAAGCAACTTATGACATTAAGGACTATCGGGAGTTGGCTTATTCCTATGGTAGTTCATTGCGGGACAAAGCCGTAGTATTACAGACGATGCAATTACTAGACATGAAAACGAAGTCTTTTATATTATTAAAAGATATCAGTAAATCATTGAGTTCACACAGTTGGTATAGTACACATTCAACGGCGTATGGCTTGTTGGCTATTTCTGATTATTACGCAAAGAATAAGCCGTCACAACTGAAATATGCCTATAAAATAAATGGTCAATCCGGCACGACTACTTCTGATAAGCCGATTGCCAGTCACGAATTAGCGAAAGCAGACAATAGTCAATCTATTTCTATTATTAATAAAAGTGATGGCGATTTATTTGTACGAATCATCCGAAAAGGGAAACCCAAAGCTGGAGAAGAACAGCCTATTCGGGATATAGATTTAAAGATGAATGTGGTCTATAAAAATCTCGACGGGGCAACGATCAATCCTCAAAAATTGCCAAGAGGTAAAGATTTTTATGCAGAAGTGCAGATTGTGAATCCAGGCACTAAATTTAGGACTTATGAAAATATGGCTTTGACACAAATTTTTCCATCAGGATGGGAGATTGGTAATTCCAGAATGAGTGAGGTGGAGGTCTTTAGCAATGACTCGGATTTTGACTATCAAGACATTCGGGATGACAGAGTGTTTACCTATTTTAGTGTAAGCACCTATAGTTCGGTGACTTATAGAATCCTATTAAATGCAGCCTATCCAGGAAAATATTATCTGCCCGCGACCTATTGTGAAGCCATGTATGATAATGATATTCGTGCCTCCACAAAAGGAAAATGGGTAGCGGTTGAATAGGAGGAGGTGTCCTTCGGACGTTTATTTGCACTTCGTGCGTTTATGTTGTCCTTCGGACGTTTATGTGCGCTTTGCGCGTTTATGTGTCCTACGGACGTTGCACGTACGATAAACGCGACCGTAGGAAGCACATAAACGCGACCGCAGGAGCACATAAACGCGACCGAAGGGAGTAAATAAACGCGACCGCAGGAGCACATAAACGCGACCGTAGAAAGCACATAAACGCGACCGCAGGAAGCACATAAACGCGACCGCAGGGAGCCTAAAAAGTAGGGACAAAATTTTTCTGATAAGCTTCCCACTCCTCCTTAGATTTTAACTTTTTGTAATCATCTTGAGCGACGAGCTTTAGGTATATTTCTAATTGTTGAGGCTTTAGATAACCAGTAGCGGGCATGATGATATTGGCTTCTTCATCGAAGAAAAGCATGGTCGGGTAGGCATGGACACCGAAGAAAGAGGATAATTCATGGACCCCATTACGCCCTCTTTTGTTGGGCTTGTAATTGGGATTGGTGTATGTTTTGCCTTTGAAAGTAATCGGGTCTGGTCCTTCAGCGTCGAACTTTACGGCATAATAATGCTCATTGACATATTTGACCACATTTGCATTGTGGAAGGTGTTTCTGTCGAGCATCTTGCAAGGCCCACACCATTTAGTATATGCGTCTAAGAAGATTTTCTTAGGATTCTTTTTTTGAGCAGCAACAGCTTCCTCGATAGACATCCAATTGATTTCTTTGGATTCGGTCTTTGTCGATTTTTTGGTTTCTGTTTGGGTGGTAGCTTTGTCTTTATCCTTTTTATTTTGCGCGGAAGCACATCCGATGGTTAGCAAGGCAATCATCCAAAATGTCAATAAATTTTTCATGTTTTTTCTTTTTTTACGAACGCTAAAGATAAGTACTAATTATGACTTTCGTTACATGTATTTGTCTTAGACCGAACGTTTTGGGTTTTAGAAAGGAGCTTTTTCTTTGAGTGTGCTACTTAGAAATCACTAATAAACCCATCAATAACGGTCTTGGCCGTAATAAAAATAGCTTCCCGACCGATGCCAGATACAATTTGATCGTCATCATCTAAAAGCACATCTTCCGTAAATGCAAGTAGGTCTTCTTGTGGATAGCCTTCAAAAAATTGTGTTATGCGGTCTCTAAAATTGCCATTTGTTGCAGACATCATTTTGTCCCAATTCTCATCGTCTGCTTTTTCGATAGCAGTCTTTGTGATTTGTTCGGGGAACCCAACTTGCTCTTTAATGGACTCATAAATGATGGCAACAATAAAAAATAATAGATCCGTTTCTTTCTCTGTTAATGACTTCAGGTCTTTAGAATAGAGTAGAGCGATGATGGTGGGTTGTTCTGCGGCGAGTTCTTTGTAAATGTTACTAAGCTCTTCGGGCTTTGCCGAAAGGCGATCGACTACTTTATCAATGATGTCTTCGTGAATAAATTCCATTAAAAATTATTTTTTACTTCTTCATAAACCATTTGCAAACCTTCATCTAAGGAGATTTTGGAAGACCAACCCGCTTCTTTTAATTTGCTGACATCCATCAGTTTTCGTGGAGTACCATCGGGCTTAGTTGTATCTTGGACGAGTTTTCCCTCGTATCCAACAATCGCTTTTATTTTTTGCGCAAGCTCCAAAATCGACAAATCAACACCTGTGCCCACATTCAAAAAACCGCCTTCATGATAGTGCTCCATCAAAAAATAACAAGCATCTGCCAAGTCATCTACATGCATAAATTCACGCAGAGGACTTCCTGTTCCCCAAAGTACCACTTCAGGCGTATTATTATTTTTTGCTTCGATAAACTTGCGCATCAAAGCGGGTAATACATGCGATGTTTTTAAATCATAATTGTCATTTGGGCCGTAAAGATTGGTCGGCATAGCTGAGATAAAATTAGCACCATATTGCGCACGATAGGCATCACAAAGCTTGATGCCCGCAATTTTGGCAATGGCATAAGGCTCATTGGTTTGCTCCAAAAGTCCCGTCAACAAATGTTCTTCCTTCATTGGTTGTGGGGCTAATTTGGGATAAATACAAGACGATCCTAAAAATAATAATTTGTCAACGCCATGTATATGTGCCGCATGAATGATATTGGCTTCTATCATTAGATTGTCGTAGAGGAATTCTGCACGATAAGTATTATTGGCTAATATGCCTCCGACTTTAGCGGCAGCCAA
>JAJRQS010000118.1 GCA_024280135.1 Bacteroidota bacterium
ACAAATCAAGTAGATTCCATACATTGGGATTTTGGAGATGGTGATGTTTCGACGGAAGTCGATCCCATCCATTCCTATACCGAAGCGGGCAGTTATTTGGTTGTGCTATACGCTAGTAATTCATGTGGAGAAGATACAACTTCACAAATCATTACGATTGCCGATTCCGATCTTATTGCTGGATTTGAGAGCGATATTACAGAAGGGTGTGCTTCTTTATCTGTACAGTTTACAGATAAAAGCACTCCAAATCCAACAAGTTGGCTGTGGACATTTGAAGGAGGAGAGCCAGCTACTTCAACCGCACAAAACCCATCTGTCATTTATAAAAATGGAGGCCAATTTTTGGTAAAACTAATCGTATCAAATGCAATTTCTTCTGACACCATTACCGTTGAAAACTACATAAAAGTGAATGCGCTTCCAGTAGCCGACTTTACTTTTAGTCCGAATGGTTTTGACATGGCGATTACCAATACTTCCTCAAATACAGATGCTGTACATTGGGATTTTGGGGACAACCAAACGACCACACTCTATGCACCCAACCATCATACATATAGCGAGATAGGTTCGTATTTCATAACACTAATTGCGACAAATGCATGTGGGGCAGACACACTCATACAAGAAGTGTATATTGGTGAACAAGACATTACAGCAGCTTTTGAAGCAGATGTACTAACTGGATGTGCACCCGTAGTTGTACAATTTACCGATCTAACCAGTCATAATCCAACGAGTTGGCTATGGACTTTTGAGGGTGGCGAACCTGCTACTTCGACAGACCAAAATCCATCCGTCACTTATAATGAAGCTGGACAATATACTGTAAAACTAGTAGCGACGAATGCCTCTGGTAGCGACACTTTAATAATGGATTCATACATTAATATTAATGATAAGCCAACTGCTTCATTTGCTCCAACAGCCAATGGATTAAACGTCACCTTTGTGAATCAATCAGAAGGTGCAGACAGTTATTTATGGATTTTCGATGATAATACAACTTCTGATTCTATAAATCCAATTCATCAATTTGATGAATATGGTTACCATTTGACAACTTTAATTGCAACAAATGGCTGTGGCTCAGACACAACTGAATCCAATACTTTTATAGGACAAGGAACACCAGAAGCATTCATACAAGCATCTGACACAGTAGGTTGTGGCCCGTTGACGATTGCCTTCAATGCTGTCATCACCAATGCAGATAGTGTTCATTGGGTATTTCCGCAAGGAGATCCTGCTTACTCATCTGAAATGAATCCAGTAGTGACCTTTAATACACCTGGCGTATATAAGGTATCGTTAACAGCCTATAATATCACTGATTCGATTACCATCTATCAGACCATTAAAGTGGATGCCCAACCAGATGCTAATTTTTCTTACACTACTTTTGAGAAGACAGCGACTTTTAGTCATCCAGTTGTAGAAAATACAGTTTATACATGGGACTTTGGAGATGGAGTTGTATTGGACGAAATCAACCCTATCCATGAGTATAATTTTTATGGTCATTACACCGTCCATTTAATTGCCTCAAATAGCTGCGGATCAGATTTTGTCACGCAAGAAGTAGAAGTTAAAGACACATTAACAGGGGTCTTTTACAGAATCACACCGAATCCAAGTTCTGGATTATATTTGCTAGATGTACAGACGGATGTAATCACGGATATCAAGTTGATATTTTACACAGCTTGGGGTCAAGTCATACAGCAATATGAATGGAAAGAAACACAAAAATTGAGAGACGAGCCCATTGACATGGTCGGTTTCCCAGCTGGTGCATATTTCTATTATATAGAATTTGGTAGTGCGACGGCAGCAGGCAGACTTATCAAAATAAATTAGCGAAGAATAAAAAAATAGTACTGAATGTTTGTTTGTGAAGGGTGGTTATGTTTGGCCGCCCTTCTTTTTTATTTATTAGCTAAAAACACCTACCTTAGCCCTCTCTAAACAATAAAACTAAAACATGAAAAAAATAGCTATCATCGGAGCAGGGACTATGGGAAATGGAATTGCCCACGTTTTTGCACAAGCTGGTTACAACGTAAATCTAATAGATATTTCCGAAAATGCTTTAAGTAAAGCGCTAGCCACCATTGAAAAAAACCTAGATCGCCTCGTAAAAAAAGAGCGTCTTACCCTTGCAGGCAAAAAGAAAACTTTAGCAAACTTAAGCTTATCAACAGACATGAAAGCGGGTCTAGCAGGTGTCGATCTTGTCATTGAAGCCGCTACAGAAAATGTTGATATTAAGCTTAGTATTTTTAAGAAGATGGATGAGCTTGCGCCCAAAAAAGCTATTCTAGCAACTAATACTTCCTCCATTTCAATTACCAAAATAGCAGCCGTTACTTCACGCCCAACAAAAGTTATTGGCATGCATTTCATGAATCCTGTTCCTATCATGAAGCTCGTTGAAATCATCCGAGGTTATTCAACCTCAAATGTAACAACGAAAAAAATAATGGATCTTTCCATGGCCCTCAAGAAGGTACCAGTTGAAGTTCAAGACTACCCAGGGTTTGTTGCCAATCGTATTTTAATGCCCATGATTAATGAGGCCATTATCACCTTAAATGAAGGCGTTGCAGGGGTTTACGAAATCGACACGGTCATGAAATTGGGGATGGCTCATCCGATGGGTCCATTACAACTAGCTGATTTTATAGGGCTAGACGTGTGTTTGGCCATTCTAAATGTGTTACATACTGGACTTGGAAACCCCAAATACGCACCTGCTCCTCTATTAGTCAACATGGTCATGGCAGGAAAGCTCGGCAGAAAATCAGGTGAAGGTTTTTATCAATACACTGCAGGAAGTAAAGATTTAATCGTCTCGTCTAGCTTTCGCTAAACCGCTAAGTATTATTAAAAGATACCGCTAAATTAGCAGCCAATTTTGCATTATTCAGAATAAGTTCGATATTCGTATTTAAACTGCTTCCTTGGGTTAGTTCATCAATTTTAGCTAGTAGAAAAGGAGTGATGGATTTGCCTGTTACTCCTTTTTTATGTGCTTGCGCCAATGCCTCCTCAATAAAAATATTAATCTCTTTTTTAGGAATAGAGGCAACTTCTGGAACAGGGTTACCTATCAACACGCCACCTCTTAAACCAAAGCTCCATTTGGTTTTTAATAGTTGTGCAAGTTCGTCCACATCATCAACACGTCTATCCAATTTAAAACCACTATCTCTAGTAAAAAAAGCGGGTAGTTCTTCTGTTTGATAGCCCCACACGGGTACGCCCATCGTTTCTAAATATTCTAAAGTCAAGCCTAGATCCAAAATAGATTTTACACCAGCCGAAATAACAGCAACCGACGTATTGGCTAACTCCTGTAAATCTGCTGAAATATCTAATGTGTTCTCCCCATTTCGATGCACACCCCCTATTCCACCTGTGGCAAATATCTGAATCCCTGCTTTTTCCGCAAGGATCATGGTGCCTGCAACCGTCGTAGCTCCATGCAATTTTTGCGTAAGCACCACCGGAAAATCCCGCCGACTTACTTTTGTAACGGAAGGTCCTGCTTTCGCTAAAATTTCAATTTCTTTATGTGACAGCCCTATCTTGGGTACACCGTCAATAATCGCCAAGGTAGCCGGTACTGCCCCATTATTTCGCACAATTTCTTCTACACGCAAGGCTGTTTCCATATTTCTTGGGAAAGGCATCCCATGTGAGATAATGGTGCTTTCGAGTGCCACAATCGGTTGTTCGTTGGCCTTTGCGGCAGTCACTTCTTCAGAGTAAGCTAATTCTATCATGCTGTAAAAATAGCTTTTTTTCTATTACTATCACACTTCAGTTTAGTAGAATCCTATTTTGTTAATAATTAATTAGTAGCTAGCCACGTTATAGCCGAAAAATGAGGAAACTTCTTTATCTTTTGTTTGGCATAATTTCTCTTCAGGCATGTGGTCAAGTTAATCAACCCATCGAAAAGCAATTGAGCAAGAATGCAGGCAAAACCATCGAAACAAGATTTCAACCCCCTATCGGATTTGAAAGAGTTTCAACTAGTCCACATTCCTACCAAACTTACCTCCGCCACTTACCACTCAAGCCACCAGGGTCACTAGTGAAATATTTTGATGGTTCTACCAAAAGCAATGTTAACATTTATGACGCAGTCATAGATTTAAAAATAGGTAAAAAGGATTTACATCAATGTGCGGATGCCATCATGCGTTTGCGTGCTGAATATTTATGGAAGGAGAAAAAATACAGCCAAATTCACTTTAATTTCACAAATGGCTTTCAGGTAGATTACACAGAATGGATGAAAGGCAAACGAATCAGAGTAAGAGGAAATAAGACCTATTGGGTTCAATCTGCAAAACCATCTAATACTTACCCTGACTTTTGGAAGTATATGGAGCTTGTTTTTGCATATGCAGGCACTTACTCATTATCTAAGGAACTTCAGTCAGTACCAATAGAACAAATACAAATCGGCGATGTATTTATACAAGGTGGGTTCCCAGGGCATGCTATAACCGTTGTAGATTTGGCAACAAATTCCTCAAATGAAAAGGTATTTCTATTAGCACAAAGCTATATGCCCGCACAAGAAATTCAAGTACTACAAAACCCTATGAATACAAAACTAAGTCCTTGGTACTCATCAAGTAATTTTAGCCAACTTGAGACACCAGAATGGCTATTTTCCATCTCAAACTTAAAAAGATTTGTTGAATAATCGAGGATATGCAGCAGGCCTGTCTGAAGCCAGGCAGCTGCGAGGAATCGAGCGCTAACGAGAATAATAAAAAACTTGTCTCATTCGTGATCTCTATCTAGCCTGCTCAGTCATTATAAAAATTCGTGCATTCGTGGCAATCCTCCATACTTTGATAGTAGGTGGAAGGCGAAGGGAATCCATCCCATCTGCTAAGTCTAAAGATAATCCACAAAACAATGATAGTTGTATGTGTAACTACTTAATTTACAATAAATTACCTGATTTGTGGAAAATTTATCCTACTGCACTATGATTTTTCCTTTACAGAAAGCCTAGAAAGCCGTACTTTTGCCCGCTATGCGACTAACAAGCTTAAGAATAAAAGGATTTAAGAGTTTTGCCAATGACACCGTGATTAATTTTTCGGAAGATGTTATCGGTATTATAGGACCAAATGGCTCTGGTAAATCCAATATAGTAGATGCCATCCGATGGGTATTGGGTGAGCAAAAAAGCAAAGACTTACGTCTTGACAAGATGTCTTCTGTTATCTTTAATGGAACCAAACATCGTAAATCTATGGGAATGGCTTCGGTCTCTCTAACCCTAGAGAATACAAAAAACATTCTACCTACGGAATACCAAACAGTAACCATCACCAGAATTCTCTATTCGAGTGGTGACAGCGAATATCGCTTGAATGATGTCAAATGTCGATTAAAAGATATTACCACGCTTTTCTTGGATTCAGGAATAGGGTCTAATTCTTATGCCATCATCTCACTTTCGATGGTGGATGAATTATTGATGGATAAGAATAACTCTCGTCAAAGGATGTTTGAGCAAGCGGCAGGAATTTCAAAATACAAAACCAGAAAGCACCAAACCCTTAACAAACTAAAGAATACCGAAGAAGATTTGAGCCGTATAGACGACCTTATCTTTGAGATTCAAGGCAACATGAAAACGTTGGAGCGTCAAGCAAAACGAACACAACGCTTTTATGACATCAAAGAAAAGTATAAGACAAATAGCATTCAATTAGCCGTTATTAAGACTTCTGAATCCAAAGAAATTTTTCAAAATCTTGCGACAAAAATTGAGGAGGAAAGCGACAAGTTAGTTAAAGTTGAAGCTGCTGAAAGCACACTAGAAGCTGCATTGGCACAACTTCGCTTAGATCAAGTAGAAAAAGAAGCCAACCTATCGGAAATCCAAAAAGAGGCCAACGAGTTTCTATCTGGTATCCGTACGATGGAGAATGAGAAACAAATGGTAGAACAAAGGCTATCATTCATCCGAGAAAATCATTCTCGCCATGAACGCCAAATAGCCAATGCCGAAAATAGAATCAAGACTTTACAAGACGAGATAAAAAGGGACACAGAAGATCTTGAAAAACAACAAAAACTAGAGAGGGAACTTCAGCAGGAAATTGAGGTCTTGGAAGAAGAGCTAAAATTGGTTCAAAGAAAACATGGAGACCAACAAGAAGGAATGGATATTTTTGTCGAAAGACAGCAAGACCTAGAAAGAAGGCTCTATGAATTAGAAAAGAAAAAAGCCGTTAATGCTAATCAGATTGAATCTAAAAAATCTGATTTGGATCAAAGTTCGGATGACATTGTCGCAAAAAGTGATGAAGGTAAGAATCTACAAAAAGAGCTGAAACTCATCAATGATCAGATAGCTAAAGCAGAAAAAGAGCTTGCACAAATTACTCAAGCAGAAGAAAATCGTAAAGTTCTATTAGAAAAACTACAAGAGCAAAAAGAAGAAACAAAAACCAAACTCATCCAAGAGCAACGTTCTTTTGATGCCCTTCAAAATGAATTTAGACTTACAAAGTCTATGGTCGAAAACTTAGAAGGGTTCCCTGAGTCCATTAAGTTTTTGAAAAAAAGCAAGACGAGTATTAGTAATATTCCTTTGTTAACTGATATTATTTTCTGTGAAGAGTCTTATCGGGTAGCCATTGAAAATTATTTGAAGCCCTATTTAAATCATTATTTGGTTCCTACCTATGATGATGCGCAACAAGCCATCACCTTATTGAATAATAGTCAAAAAGGAAAGGCTAGTTTCTTCATCCTTGACGAGTTAGAAAAAGCCAAAGGCAAAACGAAAGCGATAAAAGGGGCAACAGATGCCTTTTCCCTTTTGGAAATAGAATTACAATATCAACCGATTGTCGAAAAATTGCTTTTTAAGACTTATATCGTTGATGACCACAAGCGTGCGTTGGATTTGCGAAAGCTCCACCCTGATTGTACATTTATTGAAAAATCAGGAAGTTTCATCAGCAGGGGCAACATGATTTCAGGTGGTAGTGTTGGGTTATTTGAAGGAAAGAAAATAGGTCGTCGTAAAAATCTTGAAGTACTAGAAGGTAAATTAAAAAAGCTGGAAAAAAGCATCAAGACTTTGACAGACAAATTGGAAAAAATCCAAAAAGAGATTGCCCTTCAAGTCAAAGATGACCAAAGCCAAGAAATCAAGCAAAAAACGGGGCAGTTAAATAGTCTTGCCAATCAGCAAATCAGCTTCGCTACTCGCCTAGAGAATATTGAATCTTTTGTATCTAGTTTTGAATTAAAAGCAGGTGAATCGAAGGACTATATTAAGCATTTGGAAGAAGCCAATGCTATTATCGACCAAGAATTAGCCGTTGCACAAGAGGAGTATCAACTATTTAAAAATGAATTACAATCTGCTGATGACGGTTTTCGTGAAATCGCAAATGCGTTGGCCACAACCTCTGAGCGTTTTAACCAAAAAAACATCGCTTATATCCAGCAACAAAATAGAGTTGCTGGCTTAGATCGAGAATTAACCTTTCGGAAAAATCAATATAAGGAGACAAGTGAGCACTTACTCCAAACATCAAAAACACTGTCCACTACAGATTCTGAAGTAGCTGAAATAATGGTCACCATCACGTCGCTACAAGATAAACTTGCAGCGGACTACACCATCAAAAAAGAAAAGGAATCCTATTTAAATGAAGCGGAACAAATCTGGCACCGTTCGAGGAGTGAAATTAATGAAGCCGAAGAAGCAGTCAGAGACAATTATAAAAAACGTCAAGAAACCCTTTCTCTTGTTACTGAATTGAAAGAAAAATTTAGTGAACTAAAACTGGATATGTCTTCTATCACGGAGCGTGTTGAAATTGAATTTGGTGTAAGCCGTGATGAATTATTGAGCATGGAGGTTCCAGAAGACCTAGACCTCGAAAAAATCCAATCGGAAGTCACAAAACTAAAAGACAAACTAAATAGATTTGGCGATATCAACCCATTAGCGGTTGAAGCCTTTAATGAAATTAAAGAGCGTCATGATACCATTGATGCCCAGAGACAAGACATTTTAGATGCCAAAACTTCTTTATTACAAACCATTCAAGAGATTGACGATACCGCTACAGCTCAATTCTTAGACGCTTTCCAGCAAGTAAGGAAGAATTTCAAAGAAGTCTTTAGAAGTCTTTTTTCTGACGAGGATGATTGTGACTTAGTTTTAGAATTACCTGACACACCTCTAGAGTCTCGTATCAAGATAACGGCAAAGCCAAAAGGCAAACGCCCACAATCTATCAGTCTTCTGTCTGGTGGAGAAAAGACGTTGACGGCTACTGCCCTACTCTTTGCTCTGTACTTATTGAAGCCTGCGCCTTTCTGTATTTTTGATGAGGTGGATGCTCCTTTGGATGATGCCAACATTGACAAATTCAATCGTATTATTAAGAAATTCTCAAAGGACTCTCAATTCATCATCATAACCCATAACAAGCAAACAATGGCTGCCGTAGATATTATTTATGGTGTCTATATGCAAGAGCCTGGTGTCAGTGGCGTAACACCCGTTGACTTCAGAAATTATAGCCATGAAGCGATGCTCGTGGATGCCAAAAGCTAGATAGTGGTTTGCCACGAATGCACGAATTTTTAAACGCGACCAAAGGAGCAAATAAACGCGACCAAAGGGAGCACATAAACGCGACCGAAGGAAGCAAATAAACGCGACCAAAGGAGCAAATAAACGCGACCGAAGGAAGCAAATAAACGCGACCGAAGGGAGCAAATCAATACAAATGAAAGGATTCAAAAAATCGATCCATATTTAAATTGTCCTGCGTTTCCCGCAAGGTGGTCACAGAAAGAACATAGGCCTTATTTCCGATTAAAACGACTTTATATTTTGAGAATGCTTTCCCTTGAGCCAACAATTCAAAAGTATAAGCATCATGACCATTGACGGATAATCGACGGATATACATCAAGGCACCATGCGTTTCTCGTAGTTTTTCCGCAAGGATATCCGTAAAACAATCATTATAAAACTCACCTGCTGGTTGTGGACAAGTAGAGTTTGTATATTGTTTTACATCTAGTTGAAAAACAAAATTAGAGTCAATATCAAATTCCGCTAAAAAACGATATCTTTTGATATCAGCATCTAACCCTTTCTCAGACTTTAACTCCGTAAAAGAGGGTTGCCCTGGAAATCTTACGACAAAACCCAAATCCTTTTTCCGAACCAAATGCCAATCATCCTGTAACATAACACCAGCAGGTATTCGTACTTTTAAATCATTATAAGTGGGTACAACGGGACAAGAAAACCGATGACTGTAGGCGCAGTACGGATTGTATGCCTTATTGAAATCAATGTCAATACTATCTTTAATTTTTGGAATTCTTAAATCTACATACCGTCCTCCACCATAAGTTTCAATACCGTTTGTTTTGTCCGTAAAAGGTAAAAATAAATAGTCTTCAAAACCTTCCTTAGACTTCAAGCCTAAGTTTTGAAAAATGGTCAGATTATATTCCTTACCTTTCAACTTAAAACGAGCAATACCATATTTCACATAAATAGGTTTGCGATTGGTAGTCGTTGCCATCTGAAATGGCTTCTCGTTAGGTGTTCGCTCAAAATGAGCCTTCACTTGATATTTTTCATCAATCGGAAAGAAAGGTAATTCTGTAAAGTCCGCTAAATCTTCTTTGGAAAGAGGGCTCTTTTCAGGATTTTTATATTCAGCATTCAATTCATCCTGAAAGTGCTGAGCATCTTGAGCTTCCGCAAAAAAGGGAAGGCATAGAATCAATAAAAGGGTAAGTATTCTCATAGTTGTGTAGTTTTAATCTGTCCTCAAAGTAACGTACTTCGTCTCGCTTATATTACAAAGGCAATTAGCCTCCTGTAGCGTGTTTTAATTCTTCAATAGCATTCTCCCAATATGTTTGTTCTTGACTTTCTTCGTTTTCATCGCAAGCGGTTTCAATGACTAATATCGTTTCCCGAGTAATCGGAGACTTTGAAATCTTAAAGGTGGTGGATTCGGCTAGATCGCGCCCAATCCAATCATACTGAATCTCGGTTAACAAATTATTCTTTGTACAAATTGCCGACTCTTCTCCCCCCTCCCATTTGAAGGTATAGGTATTCTTTTCGATACTTACTTCCGTACAAAACCACGACTGCAGACCCTCTGGAGTGGTTAAAAAACCATACAACATCGGCATGGAACAAACAAAAATAAATTCATATTCAACTTGGATTCGGCTCATATTATGGTTTTAAAGTTTCAATACCTTGTATCATGCAATTTATAAATCAATGAAAAATGGCTATCATAACTCTATGATTGCAAGCCTTTTACACTAAAAGCACATGCAAGGAGTTGTAATGTAGCCAAAAAAGAGTAAAAAAATACGTATTTCTCCTCTATTTTACACTTAATTAACAAAAACGCTTGACAAGGGGCTTAATTGCACTTAACTTTGTCCCACTAAACAATGTAGTTTTCTCATTGCATATCCAGTCCGATGAACTAATTTGAATAAACTATTAGCCGCTACAATGGTAGTGGTCTAAACCCACATTAACGCTACAATACATGAGACAGTTAAAGATTACCAAGTCGATTACGAATAGGGAGAGTCAATCACTTGAAAAATACCTCCAAGAAATTGGAAAAGTAGATTTATTGACACCAGAGGAGGAAGTAGATTTAGCCAAAAGAATTAAACAAGGTGACCAAATGGCCTTGGAGCAATTGACTAAGGCAAATCTTAGATTTGTCGTTTCCGTTGCCAAACAATACCAAAACCAAGGTTTATCCTTGAGTGACCTTATCAATGAAGGTAACTTAGGTCTTATCAAAGCGGCTCAACGATTTGATGAAACCCGTGGTTTCAAATTCATTTCTTATGCGGTATGGTGGATTCGTCAATCGATCTTACAGGCATTAGCCGAGCAAAGTCGTATTGTCAGACTTCCCTTAAATAAGGTCGGTTCTTTAAACAAAATAAATAGGGCTTTTTCTCAATTGGAGCAAGAGTTTGAAAGAGACCCATCAGCAGAGGAATTAGCCAATGCATTAGAAATTTCTACTAGCGAAGTAGAAACTACTTTGGGAGTGGCTGCTAGACATATATCAGTTGATGCCCCTTTTGTAGAAGGAGAAGACAATTCACTTTTAGATGTTTTAGAGAATAACAAGACGCCTGATACCGATCGCCACTTAGAATATTCTGATTCTTTGCGTCGGGAGATTGAACGTTCTTTGAGTACATTGAGTCCGAGACAAGCAGATGTTGTTAAATTATATTTTGGGATTGACCTTGAGCACCCAATGTCACTCGAAGACATTGGCAACCGTTTTGACCTAACACGTGAGCGTGTCAGACAAATAAAAGATAAAGCCATCAACAAACTTCGCTCCGCTTCTAAGAGTAAGTTATTGAGACATTACTTGGCGCAGTAAGTTCGCCTTAATTAAAAATATCAAAAGGGATAAGCTTAGCTTATCCCTTTTTTATAACCAGAGTCGTAAAACTTTACCATAACTCCCCCACTTCAACCACCTCCCCTTGCCCAATATCCAATCGGATCTCCCCTATTCGAACCCTTATCAATTGTAAAGTAGGAAAACCAACGGCAGCAGTCATCTTCCGTACTTGTCGAAACTTACCCTCCGTGACCGTAATAGAAGCCCAACTTGTCGGCCCATGGGCATCTGTTCTCATCTTTCGAACGACAATTGGATATCCTTCTAAATTTTTGATTTTCTTTGCTTTACAAGGCTTCGTTTGATATTTCAAGCCTCCTTTTAATCCAATTTCTACCCCTATTTGAATAGCCTCTATGGCCTCTTGCGAGATGACACCGGCTACTTGTACATAATACTCTTTTTCATACTTGGCACTTCTGATTTGCTCACTGACTTTACCATCTGTCGTTAAAAACAATAAACCTTCCGAGTCCTCATCTAGCCTTCCTATCGCCATCGTCCCTTTCGGAAAATCATGTAACGTTCCTAACAAACCCTTGCTTCCTTTCCTTTTACCTTCATAAATGAATTGGCTTAGAAAACGGGGAGGTTTATGTAAAATGAAATGTCGATGACTCATTTATAATATTTAACAAAATCAACTTCAAGATCTAAAAATCTTCTCTTGATTATTAATACTCTCTTCATGAATGGCCGTAATTAATTTAACGGCAAAAGCTTTACTTAATTTATGCTTTGCTCCTTGCTCAATAAATTTTTCTACAATCTCTTCCCAACGTTTGGGTTGTAAAATCGTGATATTCTTGTCTTTCTTAAAATGTCCTATTCGTTTAGACACCTCCATCCGCTTACCCAACAATTGTAATAAATCAGCATCCAATTCATCAATTTCACTTCTTAATAAATCCAAATCATTCTGAACCAAGTCATCATCTTGTCTTGAGTCTCTTAATACTAAGCTTTCAAAAATCTCAATGGCCCTTCTTGGCGTTACTTGTTGCTTTGCATCACTCCATGCTTGATTGGGTGTTGGATGTGATTCTAGCATCAATCCGTCATAGTTCAAATCAATTGCTTTTTGAGCAACCTCTTGAAGCATTTCTCTATTTCCACAAATATGGCTTGGATCAACTATCATCGGCAACTCCGGATACTCAATCATCATTTCTATGGCAATCTGCCAATTAGGGCGATTGCGATATTTTTGCTCTCCAAGAAAAGAAAACCCTCGATGCACTAACCCTATACGAGTAATACCCGCCTTTCGAAAACGCTCTACGGCCCCCATCCAAAGCTTAATATCAGGATTAATCGGGTTTTTTATAAAAACAGGAATGTCCAATCCCTCCACAGCATCCGCAATATCTTGAACCGCAAAAGGATTGACTGTTGTCCTTGCCCCAACCCAAAGTACATCAATCCCTGCTTTGATTGCTTCATGCACATGGCTAGGAGTAGCCACTTCTACTGTAGTTTGAAGACCTGTTTCTGCTTTGACTTTTTTCATCCATTGGAGCGCATCTTTGCCAATGCCTTCAAAATTATTGGGCATCGTTCGCGGCTTCCAAATACCCGCTCTAAAGTAATCAATTTTCCCTTTAAGCGCGTGAGCGGCCTCTAGTACCTGTTCTTCAGTTTCTGCAGAACAAGGCCCGCTAATAATTAGCGGTTTTCCATTTAATTGCAACCAGTTTTCTCTATTTTGTATCATCATTATCGTTTTTGCAGGATTCGTTTAATTTGATTTGCATGAGTCATTGCTTCTAGCATTTTATCGTTATTTCCTTCATCCATATGTTTCTTGAAAGTCACCAAATGCGCAATGTATTCCCCTAGTGCATCTGATAAGTATTTTTTATTCTTATTAAAAATAGGTGCCCAAGTTTCTGGGCTACTTTTTGCAAGTCGAACGGTTGAGCCAAAACCCGTTCCAGCCAATTTAAAAATCTGCTCCTCATCTTCTTCTATATCCAATACCGTCAATCCCAACATAAATGAACTTACATGGGACAAATGCGACACATAAGCTAAATGCTTGTCGTGCATTTTCGAATCCATATACTGACTGGTCATACCCAAATCGGTATTTAATAACTCAATCGTGTCAATCGCATCTTTATCCGAAAGGACTTTATCACAAATCAGATTTTTCTTTCCTTCAAATAAATTTGGAAAAGCTGCACTTGGGCCTGAAAATTCTGTTCCTGCCAATGGATGTCCAGCCACATATCTTCCTCGATTAGGATGATTTTTTACAACCATCGCAATGCTTTCTTTTGTCGA
>JAJRQS010000119.1 GCA_024280135.1 Bacteroidota bacterium
GCTGTCACTTCAAAAACTACGTCACTTAAACAACCATTGTCAGTATTTGTAATTTCCACATGATAAGATCCAGCTCCGCAAATGGTGGCTGTATTAGCCGTTGATATAGGCGTATTTGAACTGTTACCAAACCACTCAAAAGAAGCATTTGTTCCATTTTGTAAAGTGGCTTCCACTTCTACACAGGAGTTTCCACAAGTAATGGTTGGATTTGCAGGTGTGATAGCGCCTTGCGGCAAAACTAGATTTTCTTCCACAGTAACCGTTTGTGTACTTTCACAACCTGTAGCAGACGTTACGGTCAAGGTATATTGACCAGCATTACTTGTAGTCGTTACAGGATTAGACGATGTAAAATTATTAGGACCAATCCATTGAAATGTTACACCTGGTGTTACCGAAGAGCCCGATAGTGTTACAGAAGTATTGGTACAATTTAACACACCACTGACACTTGTATTGATATCAGGCAAATCATCTGCTGTGGCAGAAACTGTCACAGAGCTGGAGGCACTACAACCATTATTAGGATTAAAAATAGTTAAAGTATAAGTACCTGGCGCATCTACGACTGGTTCAAGCCAATCTTCACCCGAGACAATATTTCCATCCGAAGTCGTCCACAGATAGTCTAATTGGTTTCCTTGCGAAGAAGATGTAGCGTCGATGGTTACGGTAGAAACAGCGCAAGAAAGTTCGGCTGTATTTTGGTTAATATTAACAATAGGATAGTCCGGTGCTATGAATTCCACTAAAACTTGACCAGTACAATTATTAGCATCTGTAACGGTCAATCCATAGACATCTGGCGTTAATCCGCTAATCGTATTTGTCGTAGCCCCCGTATTCCACAAATAAGTATAACTAGGAGAACCTCCAGACACAGCATATCCAACGGCACCATTAGCCCCACCCCCTCCACAGGTTACAGGTTGATAAAAAGCTTGCGTAAAAACAAAAGGTAGCGGTTCCTCAATGACAATATTCTCAGCAGTTGCCGTTGCTCCAGAAGTATTATCCGTCACAACCACACTATAGGTTCCTGCCGTAATATTATTAAGATTTTGAGTTGTTTGACCACTGTTCCATTGGAAAGAATAATTACCCGAACCCTCTTGCACTTCTATTTGGATAGCGCCAGTCGGCGTACCATTACAAGAGACATTGGTTGTATTCACTACATTTACGGATAGATTGACGGGTGGTGCTGGGCAATTATTATGGAAAGCATAATGCTCTGCAGTCGAAACAGGACCAATGAAAGTAATTTCTCTATTCGAACATATAGCATAAATAGTTGGCCACCAAGGCACTTGATAAATACCCGTTTGAGAAGCATTATCAATAATTGGATAAGGCGTATTTGCGACCCAATTACCCAAAGTAGAACTATTACATCCAGCAGTACCATAGAGGCAATTCGTATTGGTCGAAGCATCCCCTTCAATAAAAAACACGCGCACTTCGTTTGTGCCATTAGGACCATAGTCTTCGTAGAGATTTTCTAAGGCACCGGAATTATGGTAATTCCAACAAGGCCCACACCAAGTAGCTGAAAAATCCAAATAGACTGTATATCCCGAGTCTAGATATGCATAAAGGTGATGTTCATTGCCATTGATATCATCCATCGTCCAGTCAGGTGCGATACTTCCATTAGGCAATTGTGCGAATAGGTTTGGCGCTAGAAATGTCAAGCCCAAAAAGAGTATTAAATATTTCATGATGTCGATTTTTAATGTTCTAAATGAAAGATACTAGTTAGGGCAAAAAAGTCCCCTAACGAATATTCCATTTTTCTTTTCGGGTTTTATAAAGATTATTATTGAGTGGCCATTTATCTAGATTTACCTGGCTCTCTACTGCTTCCTCTAGTGCATCATCAAGTTGTGAGAAAAAATCAATACCCGTAATTTCTTCAATCTTATCAACCGTTTTGACGTAACTAGTAATGGGCAAATTGCTGACTTTGTTCGACATCACAAAACCAATTGCTTTTTTTTCTTCCCCCTCAATGTCCAATAATATTTTATAATAATAGCCTGGTACTGTCACCTCATTCTTCTTTCCTATGACCCCTAGATTATCTTTAAATATGGGTCCTGTGACTACATAAATTTTATTATTCATTCTCCCCCAATCTCTAGATAGTTCTTCTAATTCACGCCAGATTCCGCCGTTAAAGTTATGCACTTGTGGGCTCATATTCGACATATAAAAACACTCCACCATCGCTTCTTTTGAGAAAGCCATATCGGCAGCAGGTGCTAGGTGTCCTTTGTCATAACCCGAGCCCTTGTAATCTTTGAAAGTGGCCGATCCTGTTCTGACTAGTGGATCTTTTTCAAACCAATTGGATCGTTTTGCTCTTTTGTTATTTAATCTTCTTTTTGAAATATAATAGGTAACCCATTCTGGTTGTTCATGTTTTTCAACGTATGAAAGCGTATAGTGTGGATGAGTAACAACATACCCTTTATTAGTTGTGGGTAAGAGTAGATTATCTACATTTGGGATATTATCTAGGTCATCATCAGAAGGATTGATAATAATTACTGGATCTTTATTTACTTGATTTCCTCCAAAAAACTGAAAACCCGCGTAAAAAAGTCCAAGCATCCCTAAGAAAAGACCCGTTTTAAGGGCATAATTACCCGCAGGTTCTTTTTGGTGGTTTCGTCTAAGTTTGGCCATATTTGAATTGTGTTTGTCAAAATTGCAAAATAAAATTGGTAATAAGGTATTAATTGTGACTTAAATGATTCGCTTCCGCAAAAAAGAAAATATATTTTGTTGTTATAAAGTAATCCCCTATCTTTGCACTCCATTAGAAATGGTCGCGTAGCTCAGCTGGATAGAGCTCCTGCCTTCTAAGCAGGTGGTCACAGGTTCGAATCCTGTCGCGATCACTACAAAGCCACCCAAGATTGGGTGGCTTTTTTTGTCTCTTATGATTAATGTGGCTAAAGCCTTTTTTGATATTTTCCATTTTTTTTCGTCGGTTAAAACCGACGGCAAAGGGCATTTTCCTTTATTCAATCTCTTAGTAGTTAACAAAACCACTTCACAGCTGTTATTGGAAGAAACTCAATTATGAAATATTACCACAACCCACGTTGCAGTAAAAGCAGACAAAGTCTAGCCATTTTGGAAGAAGCAGGGGCCGAAATAGAAATCGTTCGGTATCTTGATAATCCACCCACTCAGAAAGAACTTACATCTATTATTCAGAAACTAGGCATTAAACCATACGACTTAATTCGTAGGAATGAGGCCATCTTCAAAGAAAAATACAAGGGGAAAGACTTAACAGATAGTCAGTGGATTAAAGCCATGGTGGAGCATCCAAAGCTTATCGAAAGACCCATTTTAGTTACGGGTAATAAAGCCATTATCGGTCGTCCTCCTGAGAAGATTTTGAGTATCTTGTGAGAAAATGTATTCAGATGTTTAATGCAATGCCGCACGAATAGGAATCCGATTAATCAATTCCGCCTCGTATTCAAATAAAATCTGCGCTCTATCCAATACATCTTGTTTTGGAAAATACTCCAATGCCAAATCAACATAGGCCGTTCCATGTTTGGCTTCAGATGCCCAAAGTATTTTGTAAAATCGTTTGAGCTCTGGATCTACCAAGCCATCCGCTACTAATTTAAAACGCTCCAAAGCGCGCACCTCTGAAATACTTCCTATAATCAGTCGATCCATTAGTCGGTCCATTCGACCATGCCGACACTGCTCTGTAAGCTCAACGATGTATGGGTCTTTGTCTATTTTTTGCGGAAGCTGCAGACCACGCTCATGCATCAATTGATAAACCTGCTGAAAATGCTCCAATTCCTCTACACCCATTTCAATCAAAGTGGGAATCATCTTCGTCATCGTCGGATACTTAGCTACTAAGCCAAGCGCAAATGACGATGCTTTACGCTCTCCATTCGCATGATCAATCAAAAAGTCTTCAAAATTATCTAAAACTTTTTTAATCCAAGCTGGTGGACTGGGTGCTAATACGTCTAGTTTATAGCTCATCATACAGATTAATCTTTTGCCAAAATCTGATCTTTCCTTAGCTGTTTTAATGCTGCTGCTACAAACGGATCCTGCTCAAAAGCTAAGACTTTGTAACGCATCGATTCATCATAATTGAACTTACCCATATAGGCCTTTATTCCTTTCTTGATTTCCTTTATGTAAGTATGTTTATCGGTAAAATTTAAGGCTTTATCCCTCTTATTTGCGAAAGCTATAAAGGCATCCACTAAGGCATCACTCACTCGATAATTATGTAAAAAATCCGAAGCACTTACCCCTCCTACAGATGGGTTTGTACTCAGGATAAACTCATAATAATAACTTTGTAGCGTGTACCATTTTGGGTTTACTAAACTACTGTCCAATGGGACATAAACTTCAGGGCTGATACCGCCGCCTCCATGAACGATTCTTCCGTTGGCAGTATGGTAAATTGTAGTATCTGCTACTTTCTCTTCGCTTTCAAATAGCTCGCCATTCTCATAGCGGTCACGCAAATCATGCGCGTAGTCGCTTTTATTGGAATAATCTTTTTGAATACAACGTCCTGATGGAGTATAATATCTGGCAACTGTCATCCGAATTGCACCCCCATTGGCTAACATCATATCCTCCTGAACTAATCCCTTCCCAAAGCTCCTTCTCCCTACAATAACGGCTCGATCCCAATCTTGTAATGCACCTGCTGTAATCTCCGCAGCAGAAGCAGATTCTTCATTAATCAAAACTGCTATCTTATTGATATTCAAACGACTAGAACCATTTGACTTATAATCTTTCTTGCCTACTTTTGAACCCGAAGTATATAACAGCAACTTATGTTTTTCTAAAAAAATATGGTTGAGTACTTCCACTGCTTCATTTAAATAACCGCCAGGATTATTTCGCAAGTCAATGATTAAATCCTGCATCCCCTGATCATCTATTAGCTTTTTAACGGCTTGCGCAAATTCCCTTGATGTCGTTTCCGTAAAACTCGTAATATTCACGTACCCTACATGGTTTTGAATCATAAAAGCCGCTGGAATACTCGGCAAACTCACATTGTCTCGCAATACTTCAGCGCTGTATGTTTCATGGCTTTTTCTATTTAGGCAAGTCAGATGTAAA
>JAJRQS010000120.1 GCA_024280135.1 Bacteroidota bacterium
AAGAAAATGACTTGCTCACTTGTTCTTTGGAAATCAATTGAATAGCTTTCATAACTTTAGGTTTTTAATGTCCGACCTTCAGACTGGCTAAAGGCTTTGTCGTTATTGACACCCCAAAGATGCAGGCTATTCTCACCGTGACACTCGGTGTTATAGAATTCGTAGGAATGGGTTTAGAATTCGTTGAATCTAACCTAGGCTGGCATGCCTGAAGGGCAACCCACCCGATTTTATTGATTAAAACATTCGTAACCACTCAGGTTGTTAGATGGCGACAATACGCCAAAAAATAAAACGAAATATAGATTTAAAAAACGAGGCGTTATTTTTCCTTTTCTTGATACTTGACTTCCAAGTCACGAAGTACGAGATCCAAGATGGAGTCTTGTCCTACTTCGTATTTTTCTTTTAGGTGGTAACCATAAGCCCTACCGGCAGTATTCCAATAGAAGGCTCTGGCGCCCCCTCTAGTTTCTTTAATGACTTCGTGCATCGGTTTGTCCAATGCTTTTTCAATCATTTTTGTTAAGATCTTGCCTTGTAATCGGGTTAGATTTTTGAGTTCTTTTTTGTACTTGGGTTTGTATTCTTTTCGGGTTTTGCGGATATAGCGTCTTTTTTTTCTACGAGACATTCCTTTGGTGTCTTCTTCCATTTGCTCATAGAGTTTGACCGCTTCCACTGCATACGGGTAAACTTTTGCTGCATATTTTTTGTAGCGGAGATAAATGGCATAGTCCATATTGCTCTTAAACTTCCTTGGAGAGCTTACGACCACATCATTCAATTGAGAAGCAAAATAAATAGTATCCCCATTGACCACCATCATTTCTAGTGCATGCCAATTGACAGAATCTGGATTTTCTTGAGCTTGCGCAAAAAAAGAAAAACTCATTAAAAGCAAAAAGAGTAAGTGTTTCATCTTTAACATTTTCTAAAATTTAAGCGGTAATATTACGGTTTTTCCTCAAGTATCATCAGCCTCAAAGCTAAAAAACGTCTAAAAATGGAGTTTTGGTGGATATGAAGTGTTAAACTTAATTAAATGCGGAAGAATGTCGATTAGATCAATCCCTAGCGAGCAAGTTCTCAATAAGCTTTCGCAAATAAAACGCGCTGGGTACTAGGTTTTCCTGTCAGCACACAAAGACCATCTTCTAAAGGATTGTCAATAGGAATACACCGAATGGTTGCTTTGGTTAGTTCTTTGATTTTGACTTCGGTTTCGGTTGTACCATCCCAGTGAGCAGACACAAATCCGCCTTTGTCCTCTATCACTTTTTTAAAGTCTTCAAAAGAATCTACTTTAGTGATGCGCTGATCTCTAAAGGCTTTGGCTCTGTCAAAAAGATTTTGCTGGATATCAACCAATAATTGTTCGATATAAGCATCTAATCCATCTAAAGGAACAAAAGTCTTTTCTTTGGTGTCTCTACGGGCTACTTCTACTTGATTTTTCTCCAAATCTCTTTTGCCGATTCCGATGCGTACCGGGATGCCATGCATTTCATATTCTGCAAACTTAAAACCAGGGCGTTTTTTCTTATCTTGGTCATATCGGACAATAATGCCTTTTTTGCGCAAGCTATCCATCACCTTTTCGGCAACGGTATCTATCTCTTCGCTCGGCTTCGGAATGGGAATGATAACCACTTGATAAGGGGCTAGTTTTGGCGGAAGCACCAGACCTTGATCATCCGAATGCGTCATGATTAAAGCGCCCATCAATCGAGTACTAACGCCCCAAGAGGTCGCCCATACATATTCCTGTTTATTATTTTCCGTCAGGTATTTGACCTCAAAGGCTTTCGCAAAATTTTGTCCAAGGAAATGCGAAGTACCCGCCTGCAAAGCTTTGCCATCTTGCATCAATGCCTCAATGGTATAAGTATCTTCGGCTCCTGCAAAACGCTCATTAGCCGTCTTGACTCCTTTTATGACAGGCATCGCCATATATTCTTCGGCAAATTCGGCATAGACATCTAGCATTTTCTTTGTCTCATGAATCGCTTCTTCACGAGTCGCATGAGCCGTATGGCCTTCTTGCCACAAAAACTCTGCAGTTCGGATAAACGGACGGGTACGAAGCTCCCAACGGACTACATTTGCCCATTGATTTATCAAAAGCGGTAAATCTCTGTATGACTTTATCCAATCTTTGTACGTATTCCAAATGATGGTTTCGGAAGTAGGACGTACAATTAACTCTTCTTCTAGCTTGGCAGAAGGATCTACGACGACTCCATTGCCGTTAGGATCATTCATTAGGCGATGGTGAGTAACTACGGCGCACTCTTTCGCAAACCCTTCTACATGTTCGGCTTCTTTACTCAAAAACGATTTTGGGATAAAAAGTGGGAAATAGGCATTTACGTGACCTGTTTCCTTAAAACGTTTGTCTAGTTGATCCCGCATATTTTCCCATATGGCAAAACCATGAGGCTTGATAACCATACAACCTCTTACGGCAGAATTTTCGGCAAGATTGGCCTTTCGGACAATGTCTAAGTACCATTGTGAGTAATTTTCTTCCCGATTCGTTATCTCTTTTCCCATGATTTTTCCTTGTTTTGGGGTCAAATGACCTTTTTTTAACATTTTTAACACTTATTTGTCCTTATTTAATATGCCATTAACAACAAGTGTGGTGCAAAAGTAATAATTTCGTACTGTAATAATGGAACAATGTTTTCTTTCGACAAAAAAAATACTTGATAAACCATTTTTACTTAATTATTTAACTGCCAAAAAAATTCAGTTATGAAAAATATGACATTCAATTTTATCTTGATTGCGATCATGGGATTTGTTTTCTCCAGCTCGCTTTCTGCTCAGGACGATATGTATTATCAACCAGGCGACGGTAGTGATACCTATTATTCTGATGATGACTCAGATGAAGAAAATGACGAGTATTATAGTGAAAACTATGACGAGAATGATGATTATGATTATTATTACTCTTCTCGGATTAGACGTTTTCACCGTTCAAGTAGAAGAAGTTTTGGCTTTTATAACAATTACTATGTAAATGACTACTTCTATAACCCTTATAACCCTTGGGGATCTACGATTTATGTTAATAACTTCGGCTATAATAGACCATGGGGATATAATCAGCAGTATTACAACTCTTGGGCGTATAATAGACCTGTCTTAATCGTCAATAACTATGGCTGGAATTCTTGGGGTAATTATCCGTTCTATTCGTACAACTCTTGTGGAGGTTATGGTGGCTACAATAATTACTACGGTTATAATAATTATGGCTACGGTAACAATTATTATAGCAATAACAACTACTACGGTAATAACTATAGCTCTGGCTATAGCGATAATCAAGGAATTCATTATGGACCACGTCATTATGGCTCTGCTAAAAAAGCGCCTAGAGCAACCGGCAGTAGAAATGGACGTGTCGCACCGACAACAACACCAGGTGCAGTTAACCAGGCTCCAGGGGTAAGATCAGGAATGGAAAGAGGT
Source organism: Bacteroidota bacterium (assembly GCA_024280135.1). Lineage (GTDB taxonomy): Bacteria > Bacteroidota > Bacteroidia > Chitinophagales > Saprospiraceae > HyVt-613. The sequence continues at coordinate 3,487 of JAJRQS010000120.1, forward strand.
GTAGGTCGTACAACAGCTAAACCTGCTAGAGTACCTGCTACCAGAACACCACAGACTAGAGTGCCTGCTACTAGAACACCACAGACTAGAGTGCCTGCTACCAGAACACCACAGACTAGAGTACCTGCTACCAGAACACCTAGAAAAGTGGTTCAAGATAAGAAACCTAGAACGCCTAAAGTAGAGAGAAGAACTAGACGTGTAAAAAAAGAACGTCGCCCAAGAAGCAATTCTTCGACAAGAACGACTAAGCCTAGAAGAAGGTCTAGTTCAACGAGAACGTCTAGACCAACAAGAAGACAGACGACGAGACCGACACGTTCG
>JAJRQS010000121.1 GCA_024280135.1 Bacteroidota bacterium
CTTCTTAGCCGATTTGAATAAATTACAACCTTTTGGACCGGGCAACCCCAACCCACTTTTTGTTTGTGAAAAGGTAGAAGTAGCAGGGCCAATCCGATATGTGGAAGACGCCAACCTCCGATTGTTAGTCCAGAAGAAAACTTCAGGTATTTTTAAAGCTGTAGGTTTTCGAAAAGGAGATTTTATTGGGCAAATAGATAGCCCCTATTTCTCGATGTGCTACAAGATTATTGAAAATGTATGGCGAGGAAAAAAGACCATTCAACTTCAATTGAAAGATGTAGTTGAAGGAGAAGTCAACTATGCTACTGAGGTTGAAAATATTACGGGTAGCTTGAAATAAATCTAGTGATGTCGTAGGTGAAAATTTACTTTAATTTAGGCTCATGTTTCAATACCTCACTGCAAAAACTAAGCAACCATTCTGTCTGCTGATGTCCTTTTCTCTGTCCAATTTGCGCCGCAACATAGATAAGAATTAATAATACTAAGCCTCCTGCCAGCAGCCAAAAAGCCCAAGGACTTCGACCCAATTGAAGTTGAATACCTCCAAAAATAGCCGCAAAAAAACAAAGGGCAATACCAAAAAAATAAAAAAACATAAACATCGTCCAAACTTTTGGGTGTGGACCAAAACGACCTTGTACAGCCGTACCAGCTTCAGCGTCTTTAAAGATAATATTTAGAATGGGAGACCAATAATGCACTTCTTCTTTAGTCACATGTAATTCTATATGGTCTCGAAATTTTTTGCCCCTAATGGGCTTGTTTGTTTCTTTTAAAAAAGTATCAAAACGGGTATAAATCTCTGATTGTGTCATAGGTGTGACACAACGAATTTTTGGGCGAACTCGAAAGCTAAACATTAGTCATTGTTTTAGAAGACCAATGTACCGCTATTTTTTCAAAAACTACTTCTTTTTTCTAAAGAGTTTTGCCAAACCCCATACCGCTACACCTAGCATCACTACTAGCATAAAGACCATGAGATAGATACCCACTGTTTCTTGACTCATTAAAAACATAGTTTTTCATTTTTGTTAAGCCCAAAGATATATATTCAATCCGTAAAAAAACATGACTTTTATCATGGATAGGGTTGGTGTATATCATTCAATAGGCTATCAGATGACTGGGAAGACAACTAAATGACACGAAATCACGAAATCACGCACTTTGTTTATATATATCAAGGGTTCGTTGGACATATAATTGCAATAGACTCTAGTTATCCAGCAGGAACTATTCTTGCTAAAAATGGTCTAGTTAGATACAATATGAGCAATTCATGCCACAATTCACCGTTATTTCCCGTAACTTTGCATTAATATTTTCCGAAAGGAAGTCCATTTAAACCACGAATTATGACATACTCAATTTTTCTATTTTTACCTGGTGGGCAAGAGATGCTTATCATTATGGTGATTATCCTATTGTTGTTTGGCGGCAAAAAAATTCCAGAATTGATGAGAGGAATGGGCAAAGGCATCAAAGAGTTCAATAATGCGAAGAATAGCATTGAAAGTGAGATCAAAGAAGGTATTCGTGAAGCCGAGGCTCAAGAGGTCAACAAGACTGTCGAAAAATAACATACAATACCTACCTATAGGCGTGTAGGGGTTTACTGGTAAATTATATTTTATGACCCCTAAAACCCATGGCTTAGCCCATAAACCTATACATTTGTATCCGTAAAGTAGAATAAACTCCCCTTGAGTTAACAGTAGATGATTTTGCACTTTGTGTTAGGGAACCCATTTGCAAAGTCATCTCTGTTTTTTTTATGCCTTTCCAGATTTTTTATGTTAATTTGTGCATCGCTATTATTATTCGATAGTGCCAAAACCCAATAAAACATATCAAGATGTCCGCTAGCCCAGTACCAGATTCAATGCCAAGACCAAGCTCCACAAGTGATTTTAGTATCCACAATATTCCTTTTGGTATTTTCTCCACAGCCAAAGAGCCGCGTTTACGTACTTGTACAGCCTATGGCGATTATGTGATTGACCTACAAATGATGCATAGCTTGGCATTTTTTAAGGATCTTGATATTCCTGCCAATGTATTCTCACAACCCACGCTAAATGACTTTATTAGCCTTGGGAAAGAACGTACGAATGCCGTCCGGACAAAAATTCAGGACTTACTGAAAGACGAAAGAGCCTTTGCACTCTTCTTTAATTACTGTGCCTATCCGATGGAAGAAGCCATCATGCACTTGCCCATTTCTATTGGAGATTACACCGATTTTTATTCCAGTATAGAGCACGCGACCAATGTCGGGACGATGTTCAGAGACCCCAATAATGCACTCCTGCCCAATTGGCGACACATACCCATCGGGTATCATGGACGGGCCTCTTCCATTGTCATTTCTGGTACGCCTGTAAAGCGTCCTTACGGACAAATGAGACCAACAGAAGAAGGCGGCACACCGGGTTTCGGCCCCACAAAACTTTTAGATTTTGAATTGGAAATGGGTTTTGTTGTGGGAAAATCTACAAAACTGGGTCAGCGCATCCCCATTGAAGAAGCGGATGAATATATCTTTGGGATGGTCTTGTTTAATGACTGGTCCGCTAGAGATATTCAGGGGTGGGAATATGTGCCTTTAGGGCCTTTCTTGGGCAAAAGTTTCAACTCTACCATGAGTCCTTGGATTGTTACGATGGAAGCATTAGCGCCTTTCAAGGTGCAAGGGCCTGTGCAAGAGCCTACCGTTTTACCTTATTTACAATATCAAGGCAAAAAAAATTATGATCTGCAATTAGAAGTAGCTATCTTGACGGAAAACAATGTAGAAGCGACCGTTTGTCAGTCCAATTTCAAATATATGTATTGGAATATGGCTCAACAACTAGCTCACCATTCTATCAATGGCTGCAACTTTAATGTAGGAGATTTTTGTGCCTCTGGGACCATCAGTGGAAAAGATAAAACTTCCTATGGCTCTATGTTGGAGCTCACTTGGCGGGGCGCAAACCCTTTGACC
>JAJRQS010000122.1 GCA_024280135.1 Bacteroidota bacterium
ACTAAAAATAACGGACAGTCTAGGAAAGGTAATTTTTAATACGAAGGCATTTGGTTCTGGAAAGATAGTATTTGAATCCCAAGGCTATCAGTCAGATACCATTTTGTTTATAGATTCACTTGGACATGATATGAAACAGTTTGCATCCATGAAGCCCATCCAAAAACCAAAACCAGAATCATTTAACGAAGAAGAAAAATCCAACACTTCAATCTTTAAGCAAAAAATCACCCTAGAAAACATCTATTATGACTACGATGACTCAAGCATTCGTCCAAATTCAGCCGACGAATTAGATCGGTTAGCGGCTGTATTACTTGCACACCCAAAAGTAAAGATAAGATTGGTCGCCTATACCGACAGCCGAGGGGCAAAAAGATATAATGAAAGGCTTTCTCGACATAGAGCCCGTGCGGCCAAAGCTTACTTAGTTCACTCTGGGGTTGCTAAGGATCGGATTGAAATAAGAGGTAGAGGAGAACGAAACTTGAGAAATCATTGTAAAGATGGAGTCAAATGCTCTGAACAAGAACATAAATTCAATAGAAGAACAGAAGTGATCTTTCTAAATCATATTGAAGATTTAATCCTAATAAACAAAGAATGGACCGGTCATTGACATGTACACTTCTCAACTATTTATCAACAGATATTAACCTCTTAGAATAGAAACGCAAAAACGATACTATATTTGATGTATGAATTTAGTTGTTTTAAATACTAGGCGGATTAATAGATTTCTCTAATTGGAATAGGTTTTGCATCACTTTTATACAAACGCAAATATAATGGCTATAAAAATTTATACAAGTTTTTTTCTACTATCATTGGTGATGATCTACTTTGCATATAAGCATTATGCGAACACACAAGACTTATTGTTGATGGGTAAAAAGACAAAGGGCAGAGTAATCAAAATGGTTGTGTCAAGGAGTGATGATGGCTATACGTATGCACCTGTTTTTGAATATCAAGCAAATGGACAAACAAAGACTTATAAAAGCACCGTTTCTTCTAGCCCACCGGCGTATGCCGAAGGAGACATCGTGTCTTTGGTTTTTGACGATAGTGATGGAGAGGTAAAAATAATAAGTTTTTGGGGCTTGTATCGGTGGTCAGTGATTCTATTGATGATGGCTTCTCCTATTTTTATTTTATGTGGTTCATATTTACTTTACACAAAATCTTGGATTTAACTTAAATAAAATGGAAAAAGTATTTGAAGCGGCGCGGACTGGGGATTTAGAGATTGTCAAAACTCATATTAAGAATGGAATTGATGTGAACGCAAAGAGTAAATATGGTTTTACCCTTTTGCAGACGGCGGCGCTGGGTTCCAACCTTTTGGAAGGAGAAGAAATATTGCCTATCATTAAAATGCTTGTTGAAGCGGGTAGTGATTTGAAACTAGAATCCAATGATGGAAGGACCGCTTTATACTTGATGGCGGAGTTTTCGAAATCTATTGAACCCGTTCAGTACTTAATAGATAAAGGTGCTAATCCAGACATCAAGGATAATCATGGAAATCACATTGTGGTAAACGCTTTACTAGATGAAACACAACAATTACTCAGTAAAATAACAGGTGTGCCTATTCCGAAACCAAAACCTACGCTTAAAGAGGTAAAAATGCAAAAAGCACAGTGGACAAAAGCAAGAAAAGAGATTAAAAAAGTCTTTGAAGCAATGGCCATGGGAGGACTCATTTGTCTACAAGATTCAGGCTATACCCAACAAGATGGCTTTCAAGATTGCTCGGAAGTATTCTATGATCACCCTGTTCCAGAAAGTGTCAAAGGCTTTTGTTTTTACACCCGACAAGATCAAAATACAGCCAAAAGAACAAGTGTCTTGTACTTAGGTTTTTGGGGCGCGCCAGATGGAGAAGATGAGGCAACCATTGAAGTAGGTAAATTAATAGTTGACAGTTTTGAACACGCAGGATTTGAATGTCTTTGGGACGAAACAGCCGAACAAAGACCAGCCATCTTTTTATATTCATTTTCGGAAGGAGAATAAAAATAAAAGCTTAGCTTTACAAAAAAAAACATGTATCAAGATAAGGAGCAAAAAGAATTTGTGGCATTGGGAAAAAAGTTACTAGATCATTCAGATCAAGTATCAAAGGATAATATAGAAGACTTACGTAAAATTTTACGTTTTCACGAATGGCGTTATTATGTAAAAGACAATCCTATTATTTCGGATTTTGATTATGATAAATTATTTAAGCTATTAGAAAAAATTGAGTCCGACCATCCAGAATTAATCACACCAGACTCCCCTACTCAGCGTGTGGGTTCTGATTTGTCCGAAGATTTTCCTACGATAAAACATTTGACTCCGATGCTGTCCTTGGAGAATAGTTACAATGCAGAGGATTTAAAGGATTTTGAAAAACAGGTTCGAAAATTAACCGGCGAAGAAGGACCTATAACCTATGTAGTAGAACCAAAATTTGATGGTAGCTCTGTTGCATTAGTTTATGAAAATGATATGCTCGTTCGTGGGGCTACAAGGGGAAATGGCACGCAAGGGGATGACATCACACCTAATATCAAAACAATGCCCACGATACCACTCTCTGTTAATTTTTCAGAAAAGAAAATAGTAAGAGCCGAATTAAGAGGGGAAGCGTTAATCAAAAAATCTGCTTTTAAAACCATTAACGATAAAAGAGAGAAAGATAAGCTTTCTCTATTTGCCAACCCAAGAAATGCCGCAGCAGGAGGACTCCGAATGAAAGATCCTAAAGAATCTGCTCAGCGTCGTTTAGATACCTTTGTTTACCAGATGACTTTTGCGGAAGGAGAAAATGGTAAAGCTGCTATTCATTATTTTTCCAACCATTCGGACATTCTGGACTACCTTGCGGAAAAAGGTTTTTTAGTACCGCATAATTTAATTAAGATTTGTAAAACGATTGAGGAGGTAGCGGATTTTTGCGCACTAGCCGAAAAAAATAGGGAACAATATCCATATGAAATTGATGGAATGGTTATCAAGGTTAACAGCTTGAAGTTGCAAGAAGAATGTGGACTCACCTCTCATCATCCTCGCTGGGCAATAGCCTATAAGTTTAAAGCAAAGAATGAAACATCAATTTTAGAAGAGGTCATTTTTCAAGTGGGAAAAATCGGTGCTATAACTCCAGTTGCCAAAATTAAACCCGTAGAATTAGCAGGCGTAATTGTGTCCTCAGTTTCTTTGCATAATGAAGAATTTATCACCTC
>JAJRQS010000123.1 GCA_024280135.1 Bacteroidota bacterium
AACTATTGGTCAATAACCCAATACGACTAGCTGGAAATATCCATTTTAATAAATAGAATAGGCTAGCATTGAACTCGAAACTTTCAAAGTATAACCAAATACTATCCATCAAATGATGTAATGATCCCAATTGCCATAAAGGAAACCAAAGCAATATATTTACTGTAATCAAAATGCCGAAAAAAGGTAGTAAACTTTTCTTGGGTAGAAATTTCCAAATAATAGGTAAGAGCATTAAAGGAAGTAATTTTGTAGCTATCGCTAAACCAATTCCAAACCCGCCCAGCCCATACTTCTTTTTGCGCAAGCCCCATAAACCAATAAGCAGGAATAAAACCATTAATCCTTCAAAATGGGCATTGCCTGCCACTTCTAAGATGACTAATGGATTTAGCGCGTAGAGGATAAGCATCTTCGGATCTAGAATTGCTAATTCTTTTGCCTTTCGGAAAAAAAATAATAATACAACTTCCCCTAAGATTAAAATTGATTTTAGGATGAATATAGCACTTCCAATACTCCAAGAAAATTTGGCGGATAGCCAAAATATTATTAGATGTATGGGTGGATATACGGTATAGTTGTCTGCGTATATTTTTTGATGCAAATCAAGGTTGATACCTGCAGGAGTAGTAGTCATTAATAGCCATTCGCTTGGCCGTAAGGCAAAGGGGTCTTTTCCGGCAACGAGTAATCGACCATCCCAAATAAACCTATAAACATCATTGGAGAGCATCGGAATCGAGCATAGAAGTCCAACCCTCAAAAGAATGCCAAAACCAATAATAAATGAATCAGAAAAGGCTTGTCTAGTCATCCAATAATAAAGAATAAAGGAAAAAATATATAGTATTATTAATAATTCAAATTGTGATCGGGGTACTAGCCAGCCCATTGTTAAAATGAGTATTGAAAAAAGGAAAGCCCCTAATTTTTGTGTAAATCCCATGCTTTGAATCTAAGTCAATCCTCGAATAGAAAAAAGAAAAACTAAGCTATATCCCAAAACTAAAATGGCATAAAAAATACCGATTCCAAAGTGGTTTGTCTGGAATGCATGAATTAATGCAAAGCCAAAATAAACAATCAAAACACCTTCTAACACGACTGTTCTATCCAGTTTTGGTTTAAAATAATCTTTTTTTTGTGTGCCATTAGAAGAACCCATAAGCCCAAACTTGGGGGTTCGAACAAATTCAGAAGGTTGCCCAAAAAAACCTTTCAAAACGGCATAAGCATTGTGTAGGGAAAGTCCGAGTGACAATGCCATAAAGATGGGGAAGAAAAATAATAGCTTAATGAAACGGATGCCAATAGTTCCACTCATTTGTGCATGGTTTAAGTTGGCTATAAAGTAATTAATTGATAACCCCATCAAAGCTAGAATTGAGATGGGTACTACTGGAATTCCTGTTGGTAATTGATAATTGGAATAGGATGCTGGAACACTAAAAATAGTGGCCATTAGAATAACAACAAATACAGAGCTGGTTAACAAATGAGCCGTCCCTTGTATTTTGACGGATAGCTTATGCTTCGAATTCCAAAGGGGTTTGAGTAATAGTTTTGCGGTTTCGGCCCCTCCTTTCATCCAGCGGTATTGCTGTGATTTGAGCCCATGAATTTCGGCAGGTAATTCTGCGGGAGCACCGACATCAGGATAGTATTTTATTTGCCATCCTTTGAGTTGGGCTCGATAACTTAAATCCAAATCTTCTGTTAAAGTATCTGTTCGCCACCCACCTGCATCAACAATTGTTTGCTTCCGCCAAATACCACCGGTCCCATTAAATTGTAAAAATAATTTGCCTTGAGTGCGCCCCACCTGCTCGATGACAAAATGAATATTTAATAATAAAGCTTGTACCCTCGTCAAAATACTAGAGTTTTCATTTAGGTGTTCCCATCGAGTTTGAATAACGCCAATATTGGGATTGTCAAAACGGGGCATTAACTTTTGTAAGAAGTCTGGACGAGGTAAAAAGTCTGCGTCGAAAATGGCAATAAATTCTCCTTTGGCTTGTGGTAATGCATCCGCTAAAGCACCCGCCTTGTAGCCCGTTCTTTGGGTTCGATGAATATGAACGATATCGACACCTTCACTTTGGTAGAACTTAACTTTATGAGCGATTAGTTTTTTGGTTTCGTCGGTAGAATCATCAAGAACTTGTATTTCGAGAAGATGGGAAGGATAGTCTAGTTTGACAATTTGGTCGATCAGTCTCTCGGCTACATGTCGTTCATTGAAGATGGGTAGTTGGATCGTTACTTTCGGAAATACAAAATCTTTTTGTGGTTTCTTAGGCTGCTTACGCAAAAGGTAGAGCAATAACAAATGAATTTGGAGTAATCCAAAAATGGACACAAAAAGAACGGCTAATCCATAAATAATTACAGATAACTTGAGTAAAGTTGTTCCAATTGAGAGTAGCCATTCCACATGGGTAAAGATACTCTGTTTTCTGAATTACGTTAGAAAAACTTATGTAGTGTTCAAGTCAATTACGAGACTTACCCAAATTTAGGAAAGTGGCTTTAGGGAGTCCGTAGCATGTAATACTTGTTCCCAAGCCCAAGCATCCGCCATGATTTCATCGATACCTCGTTTGGGTGTCCAACCTAAAGTAGTTTTTGCCTTGGTGTTATCTGCATAAATAGCAGCGGCATCTCCATCTCTTTTGGGTCCTAATTTGTAGTTTAATTTTATGCCTGTATGTTTTTCAAAAGCATTAATGGCTTCTAGAACAGAAACGCCATCACCGATACCGATGTTAAATACTTCTGCGCCTCCTTGCTTTTTGTCGCTAAGTAAATATTGAATAGCTTTTGTATGTGCATTCGCAATATCCATCACGTGAATGTAATCCCGAACGCAACTACCGTCTCGAGTGTCATAATCTGTTCCATGAACCATCATGTGGTCACGTTCTCCAATGGCTGTTTCAGCAATTACAGGTACAAGGTGCGTGTTTTTGACTAACGGCGCTTCTCCAATGATAGAAGAGGCGTGCGCACCCGCTGGATTAAAATAGCGTAATAAAATGGCGTTAGCAGATTTATTAGAAACCGTATAATCTTCGATTATTTCTTCGCCCATTTGTTTGGTTCTAGCATAAGGACTCTCAGCCTTGCCTAATGGCGTGCTTTCCAGTACGGGTAGGGCATCACAATTACCATAAACAGAACAAGAAGAAGAAAAGATAAGGTTTTTTACATCGTACTCAGCCATGCAGTCTAGGATGTTCACGAGGCTGTTCAGGTTATTCGTGTAGTATTTTGTGGGATGTAAAACCGAATCATTGACATAAATATGTGCAGCAAAATGAATAATTCCGACGATATCAGGATTTTCGGCAAAGACAACTCTAGTTTTGTCTAGGTCGGTTAAGTCAACTTGGTAGTTTTTAACTTTTGTGCCGGTAATTTTTTCAATACGCTCTAGAACTTGTTCGCCATGACAATTTGAAAAGTTATCAATGGTCACGACCTCAAAGCCATTATCTAATAAATCTACAACAGTATGACTACCAATGTATCCAGTACCTCCAGTAACAAGAATTTTCATCTTTCTTTTTCTTTTATTAAATTGAAGTTGCAAATATATGCGGAGATTTTAGACTTTGCCGCAAGGAATTTCACATTCTGCTTTTAATACGTGATAGGGATTGAGAATGTTATAGGAAAAGAGCCTATTTTTGTGGGTGTTGACCAAAAATAATCATCTTAAAAAAAATGTCGCCAATAAAAATTTCTGCAGTAATTATAACTTTTAATGAAGCACGTAATATTACGAGGTGCATTGATTCACTGGATGGAGTAGTAGATGAAGTGGTGGTTGTAGATTCTTTTTCGACAGATAAGACAAGGGAAATTTGCGAATCCATGGGTGCAAAATTTGTTTGCCATGAATTTGAAGGACACATTCAACAGAAAAATTGGGCAATTACTCAAGCTAGCTATGCTTATGTGCTTTCGTTGGATGCAGATGAGGCACTGTCAGAGGAATTAAAAGAATCTATTTTAGCCGTAAAAGAAAATTGGCAAGCCGATGGATATAGTTTTAATAGATTGAATAATTACTGTGGCAAGTGGATTAAGCATGGTGGGTGGTATCCTGATAGGAAATTACGGCTGTGGGATAAATCAAAAGGTCAATGGGGTGGCAGAAACCCGCATGATACTTTTATTATGAAGCCTAAAACACAGACTAAACATCTGAAAGGCGATTTATTGCATTATAGCTATTATACCATCGAAGAGCACAGAATTCAAGCAAACAAATTTGCTAGAATCGGGGCAAAATCCTATTGGGAGCATGGAAAGAAAGCTCCTCTCTATAAAGTCATATTTAGTCCTGTTGTTAGATTTGTATCAAGTTACTTTATTCAATTGGGCTTTTTGGATGGATATTATGGTTGGGTGATTGCCGTAATTTCTTACAGAGAAACGAAGTTGAAGTACAAATTACTAAGAGCAAGTCACAAAACGCTATAAATAGAGAAATATATACAACTATTTTAATATGAGATGCGTTATAGAAGCTACTCTTGGAAGCCGACTTTCATCGTGAAAACAACAACAATGACTCTTTTAAAATATTTTCTATTTTTTGTGGCGATAGTCACGATGTCCACAGCCTGCGGCACTTCGAGAAAAACCCCTAAAAATAAAGATACTCCCATCCATGACGAGCTCAGTCGCTATCCACTGAATTTTATGCGCTCTGAGTATTTGTCAGATGTTTTAGATAGGGCAAAGAAGGAAAAAAAGCTCGTATTTATTGATCTGTATGCAGATTGGTGTGCACCCTGTAAAGTAATGGACGAAGAGCTTTATATGGACGAAGATTTTGCAGCGACAATGAACGAGCATTTTATTAGCTATAAAGTCGATGTGGAAAAAGGAAATGGCTCAAACCTAAATAGGATTTTTAGTGTAAACGTATTACCTACTTTACTGTTTTTAGATGCAGACGGCAATGTACTCCAACGCGAAGATGGTGCCTTATCTCATTCTGCTTTTTTAAATATGGCCGCAAACGCTATTCAATTGGCTCAATAACTATTGATGAATTTTAAAGAAATAATTTCCGTTTTCTTGATCTTGTTTTCTGTTATTGATATTCTAGGCTCAATTCCTATTATCATCGATATGAAGAAGAAAGGAATCAAGATAGAATCCCTTCAGGCTTCTTTGGTCGCTTTTGTTTTGATGACTTTATTTTTATTTTTAGGAGAGCCGTTATTGGGGTTATTTGGTGTGGATGTGGAGTCTTTTGCCGTAGCGGGTGCCATTGTGATTTTTTTAATGGGCTTTGAAATGATCCTGGGGGTACAGTTATTTAAAGAAGAGCCTGGAGGTGCTTCTGGATCTATTGTGCCTATTGCTTTCCCCTTGATTGCAGGTGCGGGTAGCTTGACCACTATTTTAACGTTGAAAGCGAAATACGAGGCGATTGATATAGAA
>JAJRQS010000005.1 GCA_024280135.1 Bacteroidota bacterium
GTTCTTTTTCCGAAAGGGAATTTTCTTCTAAAAGTATGTTTATTGCTTGATTAGTAGCCATGTTATTTTATTTGGTCGCAAAATACGGTTTCGTAATGGAGTACAGGTTATACCTTACGGAAAAAGTTAAAAATAGTACTAATTACACCCAATTCAAGAGATTACTTGTGCCTACATAAAAGTTTCTGTTTCAAAACTTAGATTTAAAAGATTTTAATTTGTAAATTGTGCACTATTAATTCATTTAAAACTTTTCACATGAAGCAAATTTTACTTTTTTTGTTTGTTTGTCTGACTCTCAATTTAGTAGAGGCACAGACTTTTTCAGATGACTTTGAGTCCTACAATGCAGGGGATATGCTTTCGGCATCCTCTTCTGATTGGACCACATGGGGTGGAGGAACAGCTGACGACGCACCTATTACGACCGAACAAGCCCATAGTGGCACGAAGTCCCTTAAGATTCAAGGAGAGGGCTCTGGTGGCCCTGCTGATATTATACTTCCATTTGGCGGAAGTCAATTGACGAGTGGTACTTTTGATTTAGAAATGTATGTATTTGTGAAGGACGGAGCAGACGCTTATTTTAACTTTCAAGGAAATACCACACTTGGAGAAGTTTGGTCTGAGAATTTTTATTTCAATGCGAATGGAAGTTTTACTGGCGATTTCTCGTTTAGAGGATCTTATCAGCAAGCAGAATGGGTTAAGTTAAATGTAAAGATTGATTTATCAAATAATATTTGGTCTTTCTTTTTGAATGATACGTATATCGGAAGTTACAAGAATGAGGTTAACAAAATCGCTTCTATGGATATTTTTCCAACGAGTGATAAATCTTCATTTTATGTTGATGATGTTTCTTATACGATAACACCGGGTACGCCTACCTTGTCCCCATTAAACGCGACCTTGAATAGCATTGATGCACCTGCGACAACCCTTGCGGGATCTATGATCGACGTAAACGTGGTCGTGAGAAATACTGGAACAGAAACCATCAATTCTTATGATGTGCTTTTTACGAGTGGCGGGACTTCTGAAACCGTAAATATGACAGAAACCATTAACTCATTGGAGGAAACAAAAGTGACGATTCCAAAGACTATAGCGGGAGGAGAAAATGAGCTTGCTGTAGAAATTAAAAATATCAATGGAGGAACCGATGCTGATGCGACAGATAACAAGTTGATCACGAGTGTAAACGGTATCGTGCCTCCGATGCATCGTAAAGTAATGATAGAAGAAGGGACAGGTACTTGGTGTCAATGGTGTCCACGAGGTGCTGTTTTCATGGATATGATGGCAGAGCGCTTTGGAGATTTATTTGTCGGAGTAGCAGTACATGCAGGAGATACCATGCAAATAGCGGGTTATGGCGATGCACTCGGTTTTGATTCCTACCCGTCCATGTCTTCCGAAAGAAGTGAGGTGTTTGGTTTTGGAACGATTGCAGATGTAGAGGCTAGATTTTGGGATCGGATTCAGAAAGTACCTGCTGCTGCTATTTATAGTCATGCTACAGTGGATGATAACAATACATTGAAAATCGTATCTCAGGCTGATTTTTTGCAAGATGCAACACAAGAATATAGACTGTCAGTTATCTTGACGGAGGACGGCGTTACGGGTACGACTTCGGGTTTTGCTCAGTCGAACGCCTATGCTGGTGGTGGAAATGGAGTGATGGGTGGATATGAAAACCTACCAAGTACAGTACCTGCTTCTCAAATGGTCTATGACCACGTAGCAAGAGCTTTGATTAGTCCATTTGAAGGTGCGGAAAATAGCTTGCCCGCAGCGGCTACAAATGGAGCTTCCTATGATTTCGTGATGCCAGAATATACCATTCCAGAACATTTTGATAAGGAAAAATTGCATATCGTAACACTTCTATTAAATGCAGACGGAGAAGTCGTAAATGCCAATAGCCAAACATTGGCTGAGGCGGCAGACTTTGTATTGGGCGGAGAATTGGTTCAAGTGGACGCAAGTATCGCGCAGGTTTATCCAAATCCTTTTACAGGAAATACCAGCATATATTTGAGTTTAATACAGCCTTCTGATGTTCAAATGTCCGTATTTAATGCAGTAGGACAGTTAGTAAAAACAGTTAATTATGGTCACCTTTCGGGAAAAGTCAACCTTGATTTTGATGCTAGTGATTTAGTGACAGGTGCCTACATGATGCAGATAAGAATGAATAATTCAGTGCTGACTAAGCGTATTATTGTTCAAGAGTAATGACTTGATATATTGTGATATAAAAAATACCTAGTAACTTTTGTTGCTAGGTATTTTTTATTTGCAGCAATTTTACTCGTTGCCCGTATGGGAAATGTGCAATTTAATTCGTGCATTCGTTTATACCTTTTCAGGCAAAGAGGCAATAAAATCTTCCAAACTCCAAGCGTCTTTTAAGTCAAATCCGCCTACTTGCGTACGCGTTAATTCGGCAAGATATCCACCAGAACCTAAAGCCTTCCCAAGGTCATAAGCCAAAGAACGAATGTAAGTTCCTTTGCTGCATTTGACTTCAAATTTGAGGTAAGGCAGCTTGACTTCCGTTAGGACGAAAGAGTGAATAGTGACTTCTCGTGATTTGATTTTGACTGTGCCTCCCTCTCTTGCAATTTTATATAATCGTTTGCCATTCTGTCTGATTGCTGAAAAGATGGGCGGTGTTTGTTGGATGACCCCTTGAAATTTGGCGACTGCTTGCGCTAAAAGTTGCTCGTCAATATGGTCAACAGGAAAAGTAGCGTCCACTTCAGTTTCTAAATCATAAGATGGGGTAGTGGCTCCTATAAAAAAAGAACCCGTATAGGTTTTGGATAAACCCGTAAGTTCATTTATCTTTTTGGTGTGCTTGCCGATACAAATGGTCAATAGTCCGGTAGCCAACGGATCTAATGTACCCGCATGACCAACTTTTATTTTTTTGATACCTAAGCGATACTTTAGGCTGCCTCTGACTTTATTCACGACATCAAAAGAAGTCCAAGTTTTGGGTTTATCTATTAAGATGGTTACGCCAGCGATAAATTCTTCTTGGGTCTTGGTCGTGCCTTTTGGCAAAGGAATAATGGGTGTGTCTGGCATGAATTGTTTGCTCTAATTTTTTTTGGCATAAGCCATTAAATACTCAAAGGGTAGATGAAAAAGTGAATGATTAATAAGGCAATCCCTAAGATGATTCTATAGTACCCAAAAATCTTAAACCCTTTTTTACTCAAGTAGTCAATGAATGATTTAATAGCAATCAAAGCCACGATAAAGGCTAAAACATTGCCTACAATCAAATAGTTGATTTGCTCACCGCTCAATTCAAAGCCTTCTTTGTAGTAGTCATATAGTTTTTTGGCAGTCGCCCCAAACATCGTCGGAACGGCTAAGAAAAAAGAAAACTCAGCGGCGGTCTTTCGATTAATTTTTTGGGTCATTCCACCTACGATACTAGCTCCACTTCGAGAGGTGCCCGGTATCATGGCAAGACATTGGAAGAAGCCAATTTTTAAAGCCGTAGCGTAAGAAATCTCAGTATGAGCAGTAGGATTGGCTTCATCATAGACCTCATTGGCCTTGAACCAATCATCCACTTTTAGCAAGATAAATCCACCAATAACTAAAGAAATAGCCACGGTAACAGGACTTTCCAATAATTCATCAATGACGTCATTCAATAACAAGCCAAGAAAAACAGCGGGTAAAAAAGCCACAAAAAGCTTCAAGTAAAAATCGAACCCTTGAAAAAAACGTTTCCAATACAAGACCATGACCGATAGAATTGCACCTAATTGAATGACAATTGTAAATAACTTGGTAAAATCATCACTCGCAATCTTCATAAAGGAAGAAGCGATGATCATGTGACCCGTGGAGGACACAGGCAAGTATTCTGTAATACCCTCGATGATGGCAAGGATAATAGCATATAAATAAGTCATAAGTTGAATTTATAGGAAGTAGTAGAATCGGGTATTATTGTGAAAATAACCTATCTTTTGAATATAGCCATTACTTCCAAAACCAAGCCAATAATCATCAAAATAGGCGCAAGGGTAATTCGGCGATGACTATAGATAATACTGTCATCCCAAACATCTGGAGAAGGCATTCCTCCACCACTCATCAGGAGTAAACCCAATAGTAAAAAACCAAAACCAGCGAGCATATACATATAATTGGTGCGTCCAAAAATAAAGGGCTTAGCAATAGTTGAAGAACGAGTAGGTGGAACTACTGCTGCCACTTTACTCTTTTGCAACGTTTCCTTTTGGATGGGTTCTGTTTTACGATTTGGAGTAGGGTCTTGCTTTTTAGCAGGATTTTTAAACTTCTTCTTCCCTTTCTTTGCCATTGCGATTGTATTAAGCATTTTGCCGTAAGGAGCGATGCTCAAAACGACGTGTTTTTTAAAAACTTATTAACAGCTACATAAGTCGCAGTGCCCGAAATACCCACACCCATAACGACCAAACTGCATAATAATATAGCAAAGGTAGTAAAATCTTGTATAGATTCAAGATCTGGGATGCTTTTATTGGCTAAATATAATAGCCCTACGACTATCGTTATTGCTATGATACTACTCCATAATCCATTTAAAATGGCGCGTACTACATATGGGCGTCTAATAAAAGACCATGATGCTCCGACTAGCTCTTTGTTGTAAATCAACTTACGATCGCCATATATGACCAATCGAATCGTGTAATTAATTAGGATTATTGCAATAAAAATCATCAATAAAGAAGCGGCAGCCGCAATGTAGGTGACATTGGTGATGTTTTTATTTATTTTTTCAATCAGTTCTGTTTCATAGATAACATTGGCAATCCGGATATCCTTCTTCAATTCTTTTTTGAGTTTGAGTAAATTAATAGCTGACAGCTGATCCGATTTGGCATTAAATACGATAATGTCAAATAGTGGATTTGCCATCCCAAGTGTACTGACTTCAAGACCGAAATCTTTTGCAATTAAATCCATTGCTTGGTCTTTGCTGACATATTCCAAAGAGTTTTGCTTGACGATGGGCTGGGTTTGGATATAAGCTAAGATGTCCTGTATTTCAGCTTCATTTGTCCCATTTCGGATTTCTACAATGATGTTGACTTTTTCCTTGGTGTATTGTACGAGTTGCCGACCGTGTAAAATAACCAGACCAAATAGGCCTAGCATCGTCAATGAAATGGCTACACTGATAATCGAATATAAATATTTGGGTTTAAAACTTTCCATATGTATAACTCAACGATTATGAAGGGAAAAGGTTGAATGGGGCTCCCTTTAGTCGCGTTTATTTGTTCCCCGATTCCTATCGGGGTCGCATTGAGATCCTCCGTTTTGAGATCCTTCCTTAAAAAACCATACTTTTACAATGAATATTTGGAATATGGCAATAACAATGCCTTTGAAATCGTCTTGTATGGATAGTTATTTATTGTAATGAAAAGCATGTTTAAATTATTGATTCAGCATAAGCTAGGGGTCTTCCTGTCATTGGTCGTTTTATTTTTAATTTGGTTTTATTTTGCGCTTCCCAAACCATTATTCACCGATCCGATTTCGGTGGTTGTAGAAGATGAATCTGGCCAACTTTTAGGGGCGAGGTTGGCAAAAGACGAGCAATGGCGTTTTCCAA
>JAJRQS010000006.1 GCA_024280135.1 Bacteroidota bacterium
ACTTTGCCCACTTGGTCTTTTTGAATTTCGACCATAGGTGTGTTGTGGAGTTGCAATACGGACTGCTCGATATTTGTGATGGTGGAGGGATCTGCTTGCCAACTTTGGGTGGGTAGATTGAGTTCTGTAATAAATTGAGAAGGTTTTGTTCCTTTTTTCTTATTATTTATAATCGGGTAGAGGAGGAATAGTTTTTCTTTTGCTCGGGTCATACTTACGTAAAAAAGTCGACGTTCAGATTCCAATTGGTTCTCCTCCCCACTCATGGTAATATTGGAAGGAATTTTGAAGGTCGATTTTGCGGAATACCGCCTTTCCCATTCGGACGTACAGGCAGGCATGATGACTAGTCGGAATTCTAAACCTTTGGAGCTATGCGCTGATAATAGTTTGATCCCTTTGGAACGGCCTTGAATTTTCATAACAGGAATACTCACTCGGTTGTCTTGCAACCGTTGAATATAAATTAATAATTCATCAATGCTCAAATCCGATTTTTTTAAGACTTGCGTTTTAATAAATTTGCGAAAGCTAAATAATAAATCTAAATTCCATTGCTTGTCTGCTTGTGCTAAAGCATAAGGCAATATACCAGATACATTAATGGTCAATTCTAGCCATTCAGTCATGGATAAAGTAGTGGAAGCGATGATTATTTGGTCAATTACTTGCGCAAAATCATTTATTTTTTTAGCATTTATTAAATCCAAACTATCCAAAAGTGTCGCATCGTGAGTGATGGCATACCAGGTGAGCCCATTGCTTGCCCGATGATAATTTAGCCGAATAATATCGGAGTCTTCAATACTAAAGGCAGGAATAGATAAGAGTTCAAATACTAAATTTTCTCCTGAAAGTGGGCTGGTTCTCTCCAGGACAACATAGTGCAAAATTCGTAAGATTTGCTTAATTAATGGTTCTTCTAGGAGGTTGATTGATTTCTTTAGTTCGTAGTCTATCTGGTTAGTTTCCAGTAGCTTAGTGATGTCATCACCCGTTCGATGGTTGCGGTAGATGATGGCCATCTCATGCAAAGGAATATCAGCATCTTGCCCGACTTTGATGGCGTGAAGGATAGCGGCTAATTCTTGGACATAATTATCTAATGCTAGGATTTCAATTGGTTTTTCAAAAGAACGTAGCCCCGTAGCACTAGGTTTTAAATTTTTGGACGCTTCAATTTCTTTTTGGTGGATTAATCTAATTTGGTTTTGCTCGATTAATTCTTCTGCTGCTTTTAAAATAGCAGATTGGCTTCTATAGTTTTCTTCTAAAACGAATAGTTGAATACTGTCTTTATATTTTTGATGAAAGTCGCTGATATTTTTAATTCGAGCTCCTTGAAATTCAAAAACACTTTGGTCATCATCACCGACTACAAAAACATTTGGATTGTCCCAATAAGAAATTAGTAATTGTAATAGTTCATTTTGAACGCCATTAGTGTCTTGAAATTCGTCCACTAAAAAATATAAAAATTGTTCTTGGTAGCGACGTAGGATGTAGGGTTTTTGCTGAAAAGCAGTCACCACCCAACGTATCATATCCTCAAAGTCGTATCGGTCAATTTTTTTCAAGGCAGTATTATATTGCTCAAATAAAAGCACTCCAGCCCGAAGCCTTGTCATGCGATTGACTTCTTGGTAAAGGGATGCCTCTTTGAGTTGCCCTTTCTGTTTGCCTCTCTTATAAATATATGCAGGGTCAGAGGGTAGTGCTTCGAGGTAAGCGTCAATATCTTTAACGAGGGCTTTGATGACCCAATTTTCTTGTTTGATCAGTTTGAATAAATGCGTCAAATGCCTTTCATAAAAATACTGTGAATTGGCTTTTGCGGTCAAAGGATGTGTATGAGGTAACTTGTCAAGAATATTCCTAATCACTTCGCTTCGCTCTATCTCGTCAATGACCTCGATGGCAACACCTCCAAACGCTAATGGGTTTTCTCGTATCACCTTTCGAGCAAAGGAGTGAAAAGTAAAAATGGAAATTCGATGTGCTTCTGGACCGATCCAAGACAGTAAACGCTGCTGCATCGCTGTTACTCCCGCATCGCTGTACGTGAGGCAAAGCAATTCATAAGGATTGGTGTCCGTATTCAATAATATGCTTCCAATTCTTGCCGCAAGCACTTGGGTCTTGCCTGTACCCGGTCCTGCAATCACCATGACGGGCCCGTCAATTTCTTCTACCGCTTTGCGCTGTGTAGGATTGAGTTGTTGGAGTGCTTTTTGGAAGGCTTTGTGGTGTTGGTTGCGAGTGGGCATAATACTTGGATTCTAGTTTTCTATGGCAAAGATACTTTATTTGCTCCCTTTGGTCGCGTTTATTTGCTCCTTCGGTCGCGTTTATTTGCTCCTTTGTCGCGTTTATTTGCTCCTTTGTCGCGTTTATATGCTCCTTTGTCGCGTTTATATGCTCCCTTTGGTCGCGTTTATATGCTTCCTTCGGTCGCGTTTATTTGCTCCTTTGTCGCGTTTATTTGCTCCCTTTGGTCGCGTTTATTTGCTCCTTTGTCGCGTTTATATGCTCCTTTGTCGCGTTTATATGCTCCCTTTGGTCGCGTTGTCAGTGCATTTTAAGCCACATAAACGCCAAAGGCACATAAACGCGCAAAGCGCAAATAAACGCGCAAAGCGCAAATAAACGCGTAAAGCGCAAATCAACGCACGAAGTGCACATGTTCCTTTGCCATTTTGCGCAAGAGGGGGCTACAGCGATAGCGATCTTCTCGGTAGGTATCATAGAGCTTATCCATTATTTTGACGCAAGTATCAATACCTATTTCATCTG
>JAJRQS010000124.1 GCA_024280135.1 Bacteroidota bacterium
TTATGGTAAAGTAAAACCACATACAAATCCAAAGGCATATGAATGGCAATGGTGTCTAACAGGAGACATAGACAAACCTACTTATATCATCATTAAAAATACAGCGCTAAAAAGTGTTCGGGAGCATACTACCGCTCCCATAATTTATGAAAAAAATGGATTTATAGTCTTAAAAAGAACTCCCAAATATGAGGATTAACTATTTACTATTAATTTTTATTTTGGCATTTTGGGGCTGTAATACCCATAAATTCAGGATGCAAAAACTAAACAAATACCCTATGGAATCTATCCTATATGCAGGCGTTGAACTTGACAAACAAGACTTGGTATCTTTGTTAGAAAGCAAAATAGACGAAGCCATGTCCCAACCTTTCACTAAAGGAAATATAAAGGTATTGGCTACCCGAAATGGTCATATAACCATCCAATTCAAAGAAGACCAACTTTATATCAGTTTACCCACTGACATTGAAGCCAATGTCAATGCTTTTGCAAAAGCTGCGGGTACTCTCCAAATTCAATTTAAAACATCTTATCGCCTCGAACCAGATTGGCGTATTTCGACAAAAACAGAACCAGATGGGTTTCAATGGATTAAAGAGCCAAAAGCTGAATTTTTGGGTATCAAAATTCCAATCGAAAAACTATCAAATGCAGCTGTAAACCAAGTAGCACCTCAAATAGCGCAAACCATTGATAATCAAATAGATGCAATGGGGAACTTAAAGCCAACTTTAGATTCACTTTTACAAAATATTTCAAAGCCAATATTGATTGATACAGCAAGAAACCTATGGTTAAGTAGTAAACCAACCCGGATGGGCATAGCCCCTTTGTTTGATAGTGGTAGAAAAATATTATCATCACTTTATAGTGAAATTAACTTTACGGTGATGTATGACAAACCACCAGATTTAAAAATAGACTTACCTCCATTAGAATTCCAGCCTTACAAAAAGCAACAAACCAAAATAAATATCAATGGAGTTTTTCCTGCGGATAGCATTACTTCAATAATGAAGGAAGAGTTAGTTGGCTTAGAAATCCCTTATAAAAAGAAAAAGGTCAAAATAGAAGATTTAAATATCGATTTTGCAGGGAGGTTGCTTCGAGCAAAAATTAAAGTATCTGGCGCCATTAACGGATATATTGATGCTTCGGGTGCGCCGTACATGAATGAAAAACACACAAAATTACTTATCAATGATTTTGACATCGAACTTACAGGAAG
This sequence comes from Bacteroidota bacterium, assembly GCA_024280135.1. GTDB lineage: Bacteria > Bacteroidota > Bacteroidia > Chitinophagales > Saprospiraceae > HyVt-613. The sequence continues at coordinate 1,235 of JAJRQS010000124.1, forward strand.
TAATTTCTTGATGCGCAAAGGAATACAATTGTTCAAGAAGAAGATTCAAAACATCTTACAAGAAACGATTAATGCCCAAATTCACAAATTATCTACGTCCACTTTTGCAAAGATTAAAGAGTTTAGTAATACGAATAAAAACAAAAAATTCTCGCCTATAATTAAGCCTGAAAGAGAAATATTGTTTAACTTTGAGATTAAAGAAGGTTCCCTTTTACTTCAAATTACTTTGAACGGTGATGTTCAAATTAAAATTCAAGCGAATGGGTAAATTTGAATTTATAGTTAATGAATCCCCGAAGTACTTAAAACTACTAAAGGAAGATACACCTTCTTCTTGGGGTGATATTACGGCGCAGCAGATGGTTGAGCATTTGAGTTTAGAAATTGCCTATGCCTCTAAGAAAATTGTCCCAAAAAATCTAATTTCACCTGAACGAATGGCATTTTGGAAAGCCAAGTTTTTTAATAACAACATGGCTATTCCAAAAAACTTCACCGCAAAAGGGCTTTTACCTGCTGGGCAAGTATTACCTGCCCGTTTTTCAGATCTTAATGAAGCTATTTGTATTTATACAATTACGGTAAATGAGTTTGCTCAATATTTTAAAAAAGACCTCACTCAGGTTACTTTTCACCCGTTTTTTGGGTATTTAAGCTATGATGAATGGCTCTACTATTTGGATAGACACATCAAACACCACTTTTCACAGTTTTCACTGTTTGACAAAAACGAAGATTTATTGAATGAAATAATTGTTAGCGCATAACCTATCCTGTTATTAAGCAAGGAAAATTCACCAAAGAATCATCCACCATTCAAAAACAAAAACTGAATACCGAAAGATGAAGGGCGGTAATCAAAATCAGCTTTCTTCAGTTCCGATCGTCTGTTGCCTATTGCCCGCTCCATAAAATAAAAATTTACATTCCCGTACGGAAATTCTACGTAAGGTCTGAAGGCTAAAGTCGTTTTTTCTCCCCCTGGAATATATAGACCAAGAAAAATCTTTTGACTCAAATAAGTACTCCTATCATTGGACGTTCCTTGTATGTTATGTTTCACCTTTTGATTAAAGAAATTATAATGAAAAGACGTTCCAATACCAAAATTATTATATAAATATTCAAGGCTATATCCCAAAGAAGCGTTGGCGATAGATGCTTTTAAAGATTCTTGAGTACCTGAAGTATCCCTTCCAGAACCCTGAATCGTCCAAAAACGATAGTCAAAATCAAATTCCATCGCATAATGCTCCTGTTTGTACCTAGCTCCTAATACAACACCTTGAAGGTTTTTGAATTTTTTATCCTCAAGGTTTAGGTATTTTTTTTTGTTTCTTACCAAAGAGAAGATTCCATTTGGTTCCTGCTGCATAAAACCGATACCGTATCCCATCTTTACACTAAACTGTGCTTGAACTTGCAGAAAACTAAAAAAACAAATCACTAGCCAAATGAATCGATTCATATTTCTTGGTTTATAGAACCTCTTAACTACAAAAGAAGCCCAATGTTATTTTGCAAAGATGAGAAAAAAAACAACGTAATCAAATATTTAAATCTTATTTACGAAGAGGAAATAGCGTAAAATAAAGTTTTCTTGTGGATACGGACTCTGATTGCTATCTCTTTAGTATTTTTGCGTATATAAAAAGACCTATGATAACAAGTTTATATATTCGAAATTATGCCATCATCGATAAGATCAATCTAGAATTCTCTAAAGGATTGACTATTATCACAGGAGAAACCGGTGCCGGAAAGTCCATATTGCTTGGTGCTTTAGGGCTAATTATGGGCGAGAGAGCCGATCGAAAGATGTTTTACCGTAAGGAAGAAAAATGTATCATCGAAGGCACTTTTCATGTAGAATCATACAATCTTAAACATTTTTTTGAGGAAAATGAATTAGATTACGATGAAGAAATTACCATAAGAAGAGAGATTACCATTGCTGGGAAATCAAGAGCCTTTGTCAATGACACACCTGTAAAACTAGACATTTTGCGTAAGCTAACGGGTGCATTGATTGATTTACATCGACAATTTGACACACAAGATATCAATGATGTGAGCTTTCAATTAAGGATGGTAGATGCCCTTGCGGGAAATAAAACACTAGTCAAAGAATACACTCAAGCTTTTAAAGCCTTCTCTCAAAAAAAACGTTTACTGATAAAGCTAAAGGAACAAAACAAAGTAGCTGCAAAAGAATTAGATTTTTTGAACTATCAAATAAACGAGTTTGAACAAGCACAGTTAGTTGACAATGAAGACGAAGCACTAGAATTATCCATGAAAAAAATGGAAAATGCTTCTTCTATCCAACAAACACTTAGCACTGTCATTCAGGCTCTAAACGCAGGAGAGACCAATGCTATTTCCATTTTAAAGGACATTGCTGGAGACTTACAAAGTATTGTGAAATACGACCCCAAACTTCAAAAGCAGATGGAGGCACTTGATGGCTTATTCCTAGATTTAGAAGCCGTCAGTGACAACCTTGAAGAAATTCAAACCGAAATTGATTTTGATCCCTCAGAAGCTGCTAATACTCGAGCAAGACTAGACATCATCTATAGGTTACAGAAAAAGCATCAGGCCATTAATGTCTCTGCCTTAATTGAAATTTTTAATAGCCTCAAGAAACAAGCTCAAACTTTTACAGACCTAGAGGATACTATCTCAGAACTTGAAGAAGCAACACTCGCACTAAAAAAATCCTTACTTGAAAAGGCTCAGATACTTTCCAAGAAAAGGAAAAAAGTGCTTCCAAATTTTGAAAAAACCATCTCTAAAGGGTTACACGATCTCTCGATGCCGAACGCAGTTTTGAAAATAAACATTCAA